>NZ_AHCD03000027.1:0-300000 GCF_000238295.3 Pseudoalteromonas rubra | reverse complement strand
ATGGGCGGCACCCATTCGTGAGTGTCGGTACCAAACCCAGCTGACAGGTTGATGCAAGCTGCCCGTCTACCTCGGCAACCACAATGCTGACGCCCGGGTTATTCAGCATCCCCGCCCAGGTCGATTCAAGCACCTGCTCGCTCATATGCGGATCATGACCACGTAACTCTTTATACAGCTTCATGATACCGGATAAATCTTGCTGTGTTGCTATTCGGATGTTTGCCATTTTTGCACCTCGTCCTTAATTTAATTTCAGTAAGCGTGTGTCCCAGGCCAGTATAAGCGCCACAAAACTCTGATTTACTTCACAGAGTGACCATTAATTTAACCGACTGGAGCTCAACATGTATACAGCTGTATTCCTCCATCAGATAAAAAGAAAGGGCTCTGCTGAGCCCTTTTCAATTCACTGAGAGAACAGATTAAATCTGCGGCAATGACTGGCCAGGGACCCAGGGAGCCCCTTTGGCTTGCAGTTGCTGTTCAAACGCAGGAATGGTCTCGTTCAGAATACTCTGCAACTCATTGCGGATCGCTCTGAGTTCTTCCGTAGCCAAATCCACGCTGGTACGAATAGCCGGAGTCGGGCCATATGTCGAGTAGCTGGTGCCAATCAGAGCATGGAACAGACGATCACCTACTGTAGCCGCGTTATTCCAGGCACCCACCTGGTTTTTAGCAGGGTTACCGTTCAGACGGCTATCCAGTGCCAGTAACTGGCTGCGGATAGTCGCAAACTGACTATCAAACTCACCCAGCTCGACGGACGTACGATCCAGCGACTGTTCAAGCATATCCAGACGCTTCACCGCTTTACCCAATGCCTGACCAGTGGCACTGGCTACGCGCTGTACATTGGCCAGCTCTTTCCAGAACGCCGCCACTTTTTCGCCATCAATGGCTTTGAGGGCATTGCGCTGGTGCAATTGCACTACTTTAAAGGTTTGCGGCGCCTCTAATTGAGTGATCTTGCCATCAACCTCTTTACTCATGCTAACGCTGTACGTGCCCGGCGTCACCAAAGGACCCTGTGGGTTAGGAGAAAAATAATTGCCCTGTATGCCGATGGCTTGATGCGCTGGCCAACGCAGGTCCCAGTTAACCCGATTCAGACCCTTTTTGGCCTTACCTTGTACCTTGCGGATCACATTGCCCTGCTCATCACGAATGGTGAACCAGATAGCCGGTTGTTGTTGACGCACCTCTGCTTCGAGTTTATCCCATGCTGGGACACCCACCGACTTGTCATCTTCTTTCAGCGCTTTTTCTGTTGCCTGACGCTGTGCCTTGAGGCTCTTGATGTCGTCTTTCAGATAGTAGGTAAAGGTAGCACCAAACTCCGGATTCGGCGCTCGGTATTTATTGCCCCCCTGAGTGCCCACGTCACCCCCACCGAGCGGGCTACGCTCGATGTACCATAGCGCATCACGGGTTGGGAATAGCACAGAGTCCTGCTCCAGTTTGTCTTCTGACAGGTTACGCAGCGCCCGATAGTCATCCAGAACAAAGAAACCCCGACCAAAGCTGGCACCCACCAGGTCATTTTCACGACGCTGGATAGCCAAGTCGCGGAACGAAATCGTCGGCACATTGCCGGTCAGCTCCACCCAACGCTTACCGCCATCGATTGTAAAGAACAAACCAAATTCAGTCCCAGCGAACAGCAGATCCGGGTCGATATGGTCTTGTACTACACGCCAAACCAGGTGCTTGTCAGGTAAATTGCTGGCAATAGACTTCCAGGATTTACCACGGTTAGTACTTTTTAGTAAGTAAGGCTTATAGTCGCCGAATTTGTGGTTATCCAGCGCGATATACACAGTATCAGGATCGAACAAGTCCGCTTTGATGTCATTAATAAATGCTGTATCTGGCACCCTAGGTAATCGTTTGACATCCACTTTACGCCAGGACTTCCCTCCATTTTCAGTGATCTGAATATGGCCATCGTCGGTACCGGCATACAGCAAACCTTCCACTAAGGGAGATTCAGACAAAGATGTAATGGTGCTATATTGTGACATCGCAAACATATCCCAGGCACCATCCCAGCCCTGCTTACCACCCATAATAGGCTGATGAATGCGTTCTCGGTTCTTTGTCAGATCACCTGAGATGGGTGTCCAGCTGTCACCTCGGTCTTCCGACTGCCACACCCTGTGTGAGGCAAAATATAACCGTGACGGTTTGTGTGGGCTGACCAGAATGGGGGCATCCCAGTTGAAGCGCTCAGGCTTTTCACCCTTACCCGGCTGAGGCTTAATATAAACTATCTCGCCTGTGGTGCGATCGTAGCGAGTCAGGTTGCCCTGCTGCCACTGCGCATACACAATGTCCGGGTTACCCGGCTCTGTGGCTGGCTGGTGACCATCTCCAAACAACACCACTTTCCAGTCAGTGTTGAGAATACCGTGACTGTTTAGAGTACGAGACGGGCCGCCCTGAGTATTGTTGTCCTGTGTCCCACCGTAAATATTATAAAACGGCTTATCGTCATCCAGTGCCAACTTGTAATACTGAGTCACAGGCAAGTTTTCGTGGTAGCGCCAGTGCACGCCACTGTCGAAACTTTCATATAAACCACCGTCAGACCCCACCATCATGTAGTTCTTATCACCGGCAATAAATTCCATAGCATGGTTATCGCCATGCTTGTCCTTTTCTTCCATCCGTTTAAATGATTTACCACCGTCTTTGGACTCATGCAAACGTACACCAGCCAGATAGATATGATCAAAATGATGAGGGCTGGCGTAGAGCTCCTGATAGTAATGTGGTCCGGTACCACCAGCAACGGCATCGGCTCCTTTAACCCAGGACGCACCCCGATCAGCAGAGCGGTACACGGCACCTGTACGGCGATTCAATTCAATGGCGGCGTACACGACATCTGGATCTATCGGGGAGACTTCAAGACCGATTTTACCCATTTCTCCTTTCGGTAACCCTTGCGCCAACTTTTGCCAGGTTTTGCCGCCATCGGTGGATTTATGCAACCCGGAACCCGGTCCCCCGCCATAATACGCCGCTACAGTACGATGCCGTTGCCAGGTAGCAGCATACAGTACGCTAGGATCACGTGGATCGATGGCCACATCGGTCACGCCAGTCCAGTCATTGTCTCCCAGCACTTTGTCCCAGGTTTTTCCGCCATCGGTGGTTTTGTACAAACCACGCTGACCTCCCTTACTCCACAGTGGACCCTGTGCGGCAACCCATAGTGTATTTGAGTCCGTTGGATGTACAATGATCTCTGAAATGTGACCAGAATTTTTCAGCCCCATATTGGTCCAACTTGCGCCACCATCATGGCTGACATAGATACCATCACCAAAGCTGACGTGGCGACCACCGACGTTTTCACCCGTGCCTACCCAAACGGTATTGCTGTTATTTGGGTCCAACACCACAGCCCCGATTGAGTAAACGGGCTGATCATCAAAAACGGGTTGCCAGGTCACCCCCGCATTATTCGTTTTCCATACTCCGCCGGAGCCAACCCCCACATACCAGACACTGGTATCCTTGGGGTCAATGGCGATATCAGCGATACGACCTGACATAAAGCCAGGACCAATATTTCTTAGCTCTAACCCTTTAAAAGTGGCAGCAGAAAGTACCCCTTCATCCCCTTTGGCAGCCAGCCCAGGTAAGCTACAGAGCGCAGTGGCTGCACCGAACAATGCGATACGCATAGTGCGGCCAAGTTTTAGTTGATGCATACATTTTCCCTATTTTTATTTTTGGATTACCCAGAGTGTTACAACATCACACTTTGAGAAACTTATTAACCGTATGTTACTTCCTTGATTGGTGCAATAAGTGTGCGTTGGCGCTCAAATAAAACGCGATAAAAACCCGAGAGAGAAACCTAAAGGTCAATTCCATACAAGAAAAAGGCATTTAGAGGCATGATTTATTTAGAAAAGTAACTCTTGAAGGAGCGTATTCGTTATGTCGGGCACAGTCTGTCTTACCCGCTGCTTACTGCCCCTCCCTGGTTCGATGTCGTCTGGCTCGAGCAGCTTTGTGAATGACTGTTAATAAGCCCGGGCAGTGGCTCAGGCAGTGCCTGAATGATTAAGCACCACACACCCGAAAAATTGTAGGTGTAAATAGGATCACATTCTAAACCCCAACAGGCTGCTTTTGCTTCATCAGGGCTACAGCCAGGCCAGAAGCGATAAATGTCGCACCGGCTCCCACATTCAGACCCAGCACAAAGCGAGGCTTATGTTGTAACCACGCCGATAAACGAGATGAGAACCCCCCCATCAGCGCAAACCCTGCTGCGGTCAGCAAGGCAAACCAGACACCATAGACGAGCATTTGAGTCGTGACTGAGCCCAACTCAGGGTTCACAAACTGCGGCACAAACGCCAGCACAAAAATACCCGGTTTAGGGTTCAGCGCGGCAGATAAGAAGCCCGTTGAGAAAATTCGCAACAATGGCTGAGACGGCGTATCGTGCAGTGAAAACAACTGACGGGTCCTGAGCACCTTTATACCCAGCCAGATAAGGTAAGCCGCTCCAACCAGCTTGACCACATAAAAGGCTATCTCCGAGGTTTGGATCAGTAAAGTCAGACCAAAGGTTGCCGCCAGAACATGAAACAAGATCCCCGCACCTGACGATAGCCCGGACACAATTGCCGCCAGCCGTCCCTGACTTAAACCGCGTGCTATTGCCAGCAAGTTATCAGGCCCGGGAGAGATCACCAGCAGCAGGCATGCCAGGGTATAGGTCAGGAAAACATCAAGTGGAAACATACAGGCTCCTTATTATGGGTGTTTACTGAGCCTATATCTTATCGGGACATCGCGTCAATCGATTACATATCAGCCAGAACAAGAAAAGGAGATTATTTAGGTCCACATACGCAAATGATAGTGGATATCATTTGTATTTTTAGAATAATCCAGTATTATGCCCGGGAAAAATTATTTATAACTCTCTTACTCTCTGGAAGCGTGACGTATGAAACTGAATATTTTGGCTAAATCTGTCGGATTAGCGCTGATCTCTGCTGCTACGGCATCAACTTCAGCCATTGCAGATGAAGCAAAAGAACTGGATGTTATCGTAGTACAAGGTCAGAAAATTGACCGTACTTTGCAGGAAACCCCAAGCAGTGTTGCGGTTGTTACCAGCAAAGATATGGAACAGAATAATTTGCAGAATATCAATGATGTATTTGCAATGATGCCGAATGTCGCCGGTGACTTTAACCAGGGTTTCAGTATTCGTGGCGTCGATTCATTCTCAGTTTCCGGTGGGGGTAATAGCTTCTTAACCAGTATGTACCTGGATGGTGCACCATTGCCATTTCGCATGGTAAAAAGCGGCGGTTTGTCTGTCTGGGATCTGGCACAGGTTGAAGTGTTCCGTGGCCCGCAATCTACTCTGCAAGGGCGCAACGCGCTGGCAGGTGCCATCATGATGCGTTCACAAGACCCAACTTATGAGCCAAGTGCAAAGCTAAAAGCAACAGTGGGTCAACATGGCCAGCAAGAGTATGCTTTTGCCGGTGGCATGGGTCTGGTAGAAGACATGCTGGCATTCAGAATCAGCTACGAAGACAAACAAACCGATGGTGACATAGACAACATCACCCGGGGTGACACCGCCAATTTTGAAAACAGCGAAACACTGCGTGCCAAACTGTTATTTGAGCCAAACGATGATGTGGATGTGCTGTTTACTTACACCAACAATGACAACCGCTATGGTGCGCAGTTTGCCATGTATGACTTTGGTGGCACACCATTTGACCGTCAGGTTAATTATAATTCACCTATCTGGGAAGAAACCAAAACCGATATTTATAACCTGGAAGCAAGCTGGGACCTCAACGAGACAACGTCGCTACACTCAGTCACAACCTATAACGAGTCTGACTATCGCTACAACTGGGATGGCGATATGCTGCCGACCCAGCTGGTAAAAGACAACTATGACCACCGTATCGATGAAACCTTCAGTCAGGAATTCAGAGTGACCTATGAATCTGATGCAGTTCAGGCTGCATTTGGTATTTATGCGTCACAAGTTGACGTAGATGATAAAGCACAAGGTCAGCGTCTGATGACCCTGGAGCAAGCGGTCAGAGCACCTGATCTGGTTACCGCGGTAACAGGCCTGCTAATGCAACAAGGGCTGCCTGCTGAGATGGCAGCACAAACAGCAGCAGCGGTTGCGCCATTCTACCCAGATATTGACCCAATTAATCTTGAACTCAATTATGGCCTGACTCAGAAGATCAAAACGGCCGCGATTTATGGCGACCTGACCTGGTCTATCACAGACCAAATTGACCTGTTGGCCGGACTGCGCTACGACACTGAAGAGCAAACCAATAGTGCCAACAATGCATACAAGATCAATAACCCAATGCCAGATCCAGCTCAGGTTCCGGCACAAATTGCACCGGTTATTAGTGGCATCAATGCCTATCTGCACGGCTTTGCAGAAGCCGCTTCTGGTGTAGAGCCAGCAACCAAAGAAGACTTCAGCGCTTGGTTGCCAAAACTGGGCGCGACGTATCACTTTAACCAGGATATGTCGACCAGCTTCATCTACCAAAAAGGCTATCGCTCTGGCGGTGTCGGATTTAACGTCGCACGCTCAAATATTTTCAGCTACGACCCGGAATACACCAACAACTATGAGCTGTCTTTACGCTCTGTGTGGCTGGATGGCAAACTGGTAGTCAATGCCAATGCTTTCTTACTGAAATGGCAAGATCAGCAGGTAATCAAGCGTTATTCTTCATCACCGTATGACACAGAAACCATCAATGCCGCAGAATCAGAAGTGAAAGGGTTAGAGACTGAAGTCTTCTACTACCCTAGTAACAATTGGTCTGTGACTGCAGGTGTGGGACTGGCAAAATCTGAATTCACTGATTTCGGCCACCTGACTGGGCGCGCATTTGAAGATGCGCCTGAGCTCACGGCGAACCTGGCGACTAATTACGCCTTTGACAACGGCTTCTATGTGAATGTCAACGCGAAGTACACCGACTCGAGCACGGCATATCTGGATCCAGCTGCTTCCCTAACAGCAGAAAAGTATGCAATTAATTCAGATCCAATCAATGATCAACATACGATTGTGAATGCGCAGCTGGGCTACAACTGGGATAACTACATCGTGCGCCTGGATGTGAGAAACCTGTTCGATAAAGAATATGTCAGCACCTACTTTAAAGATGCCGATAATCAGGGTAACCCGTTTACCAGCTACGGCCAGATGTACCTTGGTAAATCTCGTCAGGTATCATTAACGCTTCAGGTGGATTTCTAAGCCGTTACAAGCCCCCTTCCATTAAAAAGCCGCCATCGGGCGGCTTTTTATTACAACTGATTTTTGCCATCAAATTCCGTAATCGAAAGCAAACGCGGGTCCAGTCCCTCTACGCAACCTAAGTTCACTCGATAAGCGCCCGGTTCATAAGTTGTGTCGTGAAATGGGTAGATCCCACACACCTTGCAAAAGTAATGATTCACATCACAATCGCCCCAATGGTAAGTACTTAACTGTGCTTTACCTGATAACAGTGAAAACGCTTCTGATGAGAAGCTTTGCTTCGACATAATGGCGTTTTTTCTGATACACACAGAGCAATTGCATTGTAGTGCCTCTGTGATCTGCTCACTTTCAAACTCAAATCGCACCGCTTTACAGTGGCAGCTTCCCATATATTTCATTGTTCTTCCTTATATAATCCATTTACACTGTATATAAACACAGTCAAAAGGGAAAGGGAAAATTGATCTGTGTGTTACAATCAACATAAAAAACTTTAATTCCCTTAGCTATCATAAAGTTAAAACATGGATGTGTATGAAAATCATTGTTGCCGATGACCACCATATTGTCAGGCAGGGACTGCTTGCTCTTATTCAAAAAGCACAAATTGGCACCATCATCGCCGATACCGATTCAGGCGAACAAGCATGGTCTCTGATCCGCTTACATGAACCTGACATTGCCATTTTGGATATCTCCATAGGCAACATAAGCGGGCTGAGTATCTGTCACCGCATCCAATCGCATGAACTGAAAACACGGGTGATTTTCCTCACAGTGCATAAAGATATCAAGACGATTGACCATGCTCTGGAGGCAGGCGCATCGGGTTACTTGCTCAAAAATGATACCTTTGCCACTTTGGTTGATGCCATGCAGGCCGTATACCTTGGCAAGCGTTACATCAGCCCCGCCAACAAAAAACAGCTACATCACTATCGCACCAACAAACCTGATTTTGAGATCACACTCAGAGAAAAAGAGGTTATTGGCTATGTCGCTCAGGGGATGACGAATAAACAAATTGGAGACACCTTGTGTATTTCGGCCAAAACGGTAGATGCACATCGCACCCGGGTAATGAAAAAGCTCGGATTCAATAAATCAGCCCAGTTAGTACGTTTCGCAATTAAGGAAGGCATTTGCTTTTGATCTCACCTCAAAAGTACCCGAATAAGGTAAACACCCTATACCCTTTTGGCGACCTCCTCATTAAGATAAGCCCGCGTAAACAAAGAGTTGAAGGATCCTCAACGATTTCAAAATGATTAAGGACAACAAAATAACTATATGATGACGGCTCACCTTCACCACGATGGCACCATCACCCAGCAGGATGCGAGCTTTGGCAAGCAAAGACGACAAAGCCTGGGGGTGCAAACACCCTCCCATAATTTAATAGGACCTGACACTTTTGCCAATACAACTCTGGATTAGATCCGCTAGAGGTGTTGGTAACTTGTTCAGGCATTTAATAATGCAAATCCAGTAATACCCGTATATTCAAGGACTAGACAATGAAACTAATCTCCGAAATTATCGGTGCAAATCAATTCGCCCAAACCAAACTGGCCAGTTCAGGTAAGCGCCTGTCACGTATCGCGTTGGCAATCGCTCTGTGCAGCTTACCTTCACTAAGTCACGCAGCTTCGCCACTTAAAGTAGGTAGCGAATTTTTAGTTAATACACATACCCCTGAGGAGCAAAGTTCCCCTTCAGCAGGCCGCCTCAATGACGGACACTTCTTGATCGCATGGGAAAGTCAAAAACAGGACGGCAGTGAAAGTGGTATTTATGCACAACGTTACGATGCGTCGGGCAGCCCTCTAGGGTCTGAATTTCGCGTCAATAGTATGACCAGCGGATTCCAAATGGGACCTCAGGTTGCGACGCTTCATGATGGGAGCTTTGTAGTCGCTTGGGAAACAAACGGAGCCGATGGAACAGGGATCGCTGCGCAACATTTCAATGCTGATGGCACCCGTGCCGGCGGAGAAATAACACTGTATAAAAACGCTACTCGAATAGTTAGCAGTATGTCCATTTCCACTCTGGCGAACGGAGGATATCTCATCGGATGGGTTGAATTTTCCTCGAATTATTCAAGTTCAGAGGCATTTGTTCGCACCTTTAATAACCGTGGCGTAGTGCAAACACCTCAACTCATAAGGAAGTCGGGAGCACGTCTACCCAGCATTGTAGAAACCAGTGACAATGGTTTTTTTATGATTGCATCGTCCAAAAGCGACGGTCGTCTTATAGGTCAACGATATGATGTCAACGGCAACATCAAAGGCTCGGAATTTTATATCAGTACAACAAGTGATTTTAAAGACTACGATTACTCGTTAAGCCGACTAAGCAACGGCGAATTCGTCGCAGTTTGGACCAACTCAGGTCGAGATGGTGATGGTAGTGGCGTATATGCAAGGCATTTTGATACTAATGGTGTTGCAAAAGGGCCTGATTTCTTGGTCAATACAGTTACGCGTGGCCAACAAAATAAGCCTACTATCAAAGCACTTGATAACGGTGGCTACCTGGTTAGTTGGTATGAAGATAGCACCCAGCGTGGTATTTCTGTGCAAGCATTTAACAACGATGGTAGCCGCAATGGGGAAGTCTTTTTAGCCAACACAAGCACTGATGGAACCCCATATGACCCAACTATCAGCACCATCAATGACAGTGAATTTGTTATTAGCTGGGCGAGACAGTCGACCGCAAAAGACACCAATGTTTACGCACAAAGATTCCAGCTTGAAGCCGTTCAGGCTAACACAATGACAATTACGCTGCCGCAAACCTCTGTGTTAGAAGGTGACGTGGTCACGCTACCCCTGCAAATATCTGGTGCTGACATTTACGGCCTCGATGCCATCGTCAGTCTCAGCGACACCACCAAAGCCCGCGTCTCGGGCGGGGAATATGGCGAGTTCCTGCCCTCCGATGAGCGTCTATCCGTACCTATGGGTATCAATGACAATCAATGGGATGGTGCACTGGCGCTGATGGCCCCCGCCACCGCCAAATCGGGCGAAGGTAACTTTGCCACTGTCACCCTGATTGCCGAGCAAGCCGGTACGGTGAACCTCACCGTGCAAGCGCAAATGACCGACCAGCAAGGTAACTACCTGAACCAGAGCAATACCGACTATACATTGTCCATCGAAGAGTCTGTGACTTTGACCGGCAATGTTGCCAACTTAGGCATTGCTGGTGACTTTATTTACGTCACCCTCTTTATCAACGGACAGCGTGTCACCATTAACCCGGATGGCAGTTTCTCCATGCGCGTTGGCCTGGGCGAGGTCACTATGTCCTTAACGGCTCCCGGCCATCTTACGGCCGAGAAGCAAATCACACTGGCTACGGGTCAGGCTGACATCGACTTCGGTCAGATTAACCTCATCGGCGGTGACAGCAATGGCGATAACCTCATCGACATTGCCGACCTGACTCAGCTACTGGGTGCCTATCGCTCTGTCGATGGCCAACAAAACGGTTATGTGATGGCTGCTGACTTTAACCGTGACGGTGCCATTAATCTGCAGGATTTAACCCTGCTGGGTGCCAACTTTGGTAAACAAGGTCCACAAAGCTGGTAACAACCAGGGGGGATATATGACATTCCCCCCTGATTTTAAAAGCCAGGCAGAGAACGCTACACAAATAGGGGAAATACCCTATTTATATCCGCAATGGGTGTTTGTAACTTGTACAGGCATTTAATAATGCAAATCTAACAATACCCATATACTCAAGGACTAGACAATGAAAGTAATCTCCGAAGCTATCGGTGCAAAGCAATTTGCCCGAAACAAGCGGGTTAGATCAGGCAAGCGCCTGTCACGTATCGCGCTGGCAATCGTTCTGTGTAGTTTACCGGCTCTGAGCCACGCAGGTACGCCACTTAAAGTAGATAGCGAATTTTTAGTTAATACACATATCTCAGAACGCCAAATTTCTCCTTCAGTCGGTCGTCTCAATGACGGACATTTCTTGATCGTGTGGCAAAGTAACAAACAGGACGGCAGTGGAGATGGCATTTATGCACAACGCTATGATGCGTCGGGCAGCGCAGTCGACTCTGAATTTCTCGTTAACAGCAATACCAGTGGCTCCCAGATGCGACCTGAGGTTGCCACCCTTCTTGATGGAAGCTTTGTAGTAGTTTGGGAAACAAGCGGAACCGGTGGAGCAGAGATTGCTGCACAGCGCTTCAATGCTGACGGCACCCGTGCCGGGGGTGAAGTAACATTACATACCAGCACCGCTCAATCAGTCTCTGGTGTGTCCATTTCCCCGTTGGCAACCGGTGGATATCTCGTCGGCTGGTCTGAATACTCATCAGCTGATTCAGATTCATATTCCTTTGCGAGCGTATTTAACAGCAGTGGCGTACTACAAATATCTCAACCCATGCAGAAGTCGGGCGCCTCTTTCCCTGCCATTGCACAAACCAATGACAATGGATTTTTGATGGTCGCAAAGTCCACGCGCAACAATCGCATTATTGGCCAACAGTTTGATGCCAACGGAGACATCAAAGGCGCAGAGTTTTTCGTCAGTACAGCGAGTGGTTTTCCTGAGGGCTCCCCCTCTGTTAACCAGTTAAGCAATGGCGAATTCGTCGTTGTTTGGTCCAGCCTGGATAGAGATGGTCATGCTTCCGGGGTATATGCAAGACATTTTAATTCAAACGCCGTTGCGAAAGGCGCTGACTTTTTGGTCAATACACATACGCAAGATGACCAGACAAGCGCCACCAGCACAGCGCTTGATAACGGCGGCTATCTGATTAGCTGGCAAAGTTGGCAACAAGACGGCAGCCAGGATGGTATTTACGTACAAGCCTTTAACAACGATGGTAGCCGTAATGGGGAAGAGTTTTTAGCCAATACAACCACTGATGACACCCAATTTTTGCCTGCGATTAACGCCGTCAGTGACAATGATTTTGTTGTTAGCTGGACGAGCCTGGTCAACTCAAATGATTACAACATTTATGCGCAACGATTCCAGCTTGAAGCCGTTCAGGCTAATATAATGACAATCACGCCGCCACAAACCACAGTGTTAGAAGGTGACGTGGTCACGCTGCCCCTGCAAGTATCTGGTGCTGACATTTACGGCCTCGATGCCATCGTCAGTCTCAGCGACACCACCAAAGCCCGCGTCTCCGGTGGGGAGTATGGCGAGTTCCTGCCCTCCGATGAGCGTCTATCCGTGCCCATGGGTATCAATGACAATCAATGGGATGGTGCACTGGCCCTGATGGCCCCGGCCACCGCCAAATCGGGCGAAGGTAACTTTGCCACTGTCACCCTGATTGCCGAGCAAGCCGGTACGGTGAACCTCACCTTGCAAGCGCAAATGACCGACCAACAGGGCAATTACCTGAACCAAAGCAATACCGACTATGCGTTTACCATCGAAGAGTCCGTGACTTTAACCGGCAATGTTGCTGACTTAGGCATTGCTGGCGACTTTGTTTACGTCACCCTCTACATCAATGGACAACGCGTCACCATTAACCCGGATGGCAGTTTCTCCGTGCGTGTCGGTCTGGGCGAGGTCACTATGTCCTTAGCTGCCCCCGGCCACCTCACTGCCGAGAAGCAAATCACACTGGCTGCGGGTCAGGCTGATATCGACTTCGGTCAGATTAACCTCGTCGGCGGTGACAGCAATGGCGATAACCTCATCGACATTGCCGACCTGACCCAGTTACTGGGTGCCTACCGCTCTGTCGATGGCCAACAAAACGGTTATGTGATGGCCGCTGACTTTAACCGTGACGGTGCCATTAACCTGCAGGATTTAACCCTGCTGGGTGCCAACTTTGGTAAACAAGGTCCACAAAGCTGGTAGTGAACAGGGGGGCATTTCCCCCCCTCATAATCTAACAAGCCTGATACAACACACACCCAAATAGGGAATTTGTAATTTATCCAGGCTTTTAAACTAAGTGTACTTTTAATTTTTCATACCCATTATATTCAAGGAACCGATAATGAAAATCGTATCTCAAAAAGCAAAACGGGTTGCCCCAGTCCGCTCACTTACTCTCGGAGCGCGTATTGTTCGAGCGACCTTGCCTGTTTTTTTATGTAGCTTGCCTTTTCTCAGCCAGGCACAAACACCACTTAAAGTTGGCGATGAATTTCAGATCAATACTTATACACAAAGCAGCCAGGTTTCATCACAGTTGAGCAGACTCAATGATGGAAACTTTGTTGCTGTGTGGCAAAGCGCAGGCCAGGACGGCAGCGGCACTGGTATTTACGCTCAGCTGTATGACATGTCAGGGACTCCGAGTGGTATAGAGTTCCGTGTAAATACAACCACCTATGAGTCTCAGTCATCACCGAGCCTCGCCACGCTCAATGATGGCAGCTTCGTCGTTGCATGGATAAACAGTTCAGATGGCGGCCCTGGAGGGGAGACCATTTCTGCACAACGCTTTGACGGAAACGGAACCAAATTAGGCAGTGAAATACGTGTGCAATCTAGCCCCACAGAATTTATTGAGGGTCTGTCAGTCACCCCCTTAAACAATGGTGGCTTTGTAGTGGGCTGGGGCGAAATGCAGTTTGGTTATCGCACCAATGCACAAGTTTACAATGCAGATGGCACTACAGCTGGCTCAAAAATCACCGGTAAATCCGGGTCCCGTGAAGTGCAGGTTATGGGCACTCTGGATGGTGGTTTTATGCTTGTTGCCCTTGATTCCAATCGTTTATTTGGGCAACGCTATCTGGCAAATGGAGAAACAAATGGCGCTGAGTTCTTCATCAGTGAGAGCAGTGCCCATTCACAGTCAGGCGCCACAATCAGTCGATTGAGCAACAATGACCTGCTCGTTGTTTGGGAGAGCTTAGGCGAGGATGGCAGCAGCTTTGGTGTCAGTGCCAGACGATTCAATGCAGATGCAACAGCCAAAGGCGCTGAATTCCGCGTAAACACGCATACTCTTAACGGTCAATTCAACCCTGCCAGTACGCCACTGGACAATGGCGGTTACCTAATTAGCTGGCAAAGCACGGATCAAGACGGCAGCCAGGAAGGCATCTATGCACAGGCTTATAACAGCAATGACAGTCGCGATGGCGATGAGTTCTTGGTCAACACGACGACTGAAAACCGTCAGATCACACCCGCTATCAGTGCAATCAGTAACAACGATTTTGTAGTTAGCTGGAGCGGCAGGCTGGCATCCGGTAGTTTCAACATTTATGCGCAACGATTCCAGCTTGAAGCCGTTCAGGCTAATACAATGACAATAACGCTGCCACAAACCACAGTGTTAGAAGGTGACGTGGTCACGCTGCCCCTGCAAGTATCTGGTGCTGACATTTATGGCCTCGACGCCATCGTCAGTCTCAGCGACACCACCAAAGCCCGCGTCTCCGGCGGGGAGTATGGCGAGTTCCTGCCCTCCGATGAGCGTCTATCCGTGCCCATGGGTATCAATGACAATCAATGGGATGGTGCACTGGCCCTGATGGCCCCGGCCACCGCCAAATCGGGCGAAGGTAACTTTGCCACTGTCACCCTGATTGCCGAGCAAGCCGGTACGGTGAACCTCACCTTACAAGCGCAAATGACCGACCAACAGGGCAATTACCTGAACCAGAGCAATACCGACTATGCGTTTACCATCGGAGAGTCCGTAACTTTGACTGGCAATGTCGCCGACTTAGGCATTGCTGGTGACTTTGTTTACGTCACTCTCTATCAATCAGTCTCTGGTGTGTCCATTTCCCCGTTGGCAACCGGTGGATATCTCGTCGGCTGGTCTGAATACTCATCAGCTGATTCAGATTCATATTCCTTTGCGAGCGTATTTAACAGCAGTGGCGTACTACAAATATCTCAACCCATGCAGAAGTCGGGCGCCTCTTTCCCTGCCATTGCACAAACCAATGACAATGGATTTTTGATGGTCGCAAAGTCCACGCGCAACAATCGCATTATTGGCCAACAGTTTGATGCCAACGGAGACATCAAAGGCGCAGAGTTTTTCGTCAGTACAGCGAGTGGTTTTCCTGAGGGCTCCCCCTCTGTTAACCAGTTAAGCAATGGCGAATTCGTCGTTGTTTGGTCCAGCCTGGATAGAGATGGTCATGCTTCCGGGGTATATGCAAGACATTTTAATTCAAACGCCGTTGCGAAAGGCGCTGACTTTTTGGTCAATACACATACGCAAGATGACCAGACAAGCGCCACCAGCACAGCGCTTGATAACGGCGGCTATCTGATTAGCTGGCAAAGTTGGCAACAAGACGGCAGCCAGGATGGTATTTACGTACAAGCCTTTAACAACGATGGTAGCCGTAATGGGGAAGAGTTTTTAGCCAATACAACCACTGATGACACCCAATTTTTGCCTGCGATTAACGCCGTCAGTGACAATGATTTTGTTGTTAGCTGGACGAGCCTGGTCAACTCAAATGATTACAACATTTATGCGCAACGATTCCAGCTTGAAGCCGTTCAGGCTAATACAATGACAATAACGCTGCCACAAACCACAGTGTTAGAAGGTGACGTGGTCACGCTGCCCCTGCAAGTATCTGGTGCTGACATTTATGGCCTCGACGCCATCGTCAGTCTCAGCGACACCACCAAAGCCCGCGTCTCCGGTGGGGAGTATGGCGAGTTCCTGCCCTCCGATGAGCGTCTATCCGTGCCCATGGGTATCAATGACAATCAATGGGATGGTGCACTGGCCCTGATGGCCCCGGCCACCGCCAAATCGGGCGAAGGTAACTTTGCCACTGTCACCCTGATTGCCGAGCAAGCCGGTACGGTGAACCTCACCTTACAAGCGCAAATGACCGACCAACAGGGCAATTACCTGAACCAGAGCAATACCGACTATGCGTTTACCATCGGAGAGTCCGTAACTTTGACTGGCAATGTCGCCGACTTAGGCATTGCTGGTGACTTTGTTTACGTCACTCTCTATATCAATGGACAACGCGTCACCATTAACCCGGATGGCAGTTTCTCCGTGCGTGTCGGTCTGGGCGAGGTCACTATGTCCTTAGCTGCCCCCGGCCACCTCACTGCCGAGAAGCAAATCACACTGGCTGCGGGTCAGGCTGATATCGACTTCGGTCAGATTAACCTCGTCGGCGGTGACAGCAATGGCGATAACCTCATCGACATTGCCGACCTGACCCAGTTACTGGGTGCCTACCGCTCTGTCGATGGCCAACAAAACGGTTATGTGATGGCCGCTGACTTTAACCGTGACGGTGCCATTAACCTGCAGGATTTAACCCTGCTGGGTGCCAACTTTGGTAAACAAGGCCCACAAAGCTGGTAACAAAAACGACAGGGGTTAGGGTCTTACGCTAACCCCTGTCTTGATTTTCAAGGAACCAAAAAATGAAATATATGCTGTACATTGCCACATTGCTGGCAAGTCTTACCACGTTCGCAGATCAAGGGCGAATTTACCTCGAAACTTCTAACCCGCAAATAAAGACCGGCAGTGAATTTTATGTAGATGTGATGGTGGCAGATCTGCCAGATGTGTACGGCACACAGCTTACCCTGAACTATGACAGTCAATCCATCACCTTCATAGATCAAGACACCAAAACTAAAGGTGCTCAGCTAGAGCATGGTAATTTTCTTAACGCTAAAAATCTGTATGTATTGCGAAATCAAGCAAATACGCAACACGGAACAATACAATATATTGTAAGCCAGGTTGCACCGGCAAAAAGCGCATCCGGAGATGGCCGTCTCGCCAGACTCTATTTTACGGCACCAGATAACGCAGCCAGAAACACTATCTCAATTGAAATCGCAGAGTTTGGCACCCGTAACGGAGAAAAATATACGTACAAAACAGATACGCCTCTGAGCTTGCAGTTCGATAGTGGCTATCAAGTTCAGGCTAGCCCGGGTATTGACATACAGGTCTGGACGATAGGCTTGGCAATGGTACTGTCATTGATTGCGCTGACAGTATTCTTCCTGAGATCCAGGGCATTAAAATTAAAGACGAAAAACATCACTGCACGCCAGGCACTCCAGTAAAATCTTATGCCCCCGCACGGGGGCAGGCTCAAATCGCAGTATTCACGCTCCTCCTCACATTGCCAGGCCTGCGCTGCTTCAGTTTTTCCAATTGTCCGTATGAAAAACTGACTTAATGTGTGTGTTAAAATCGTACTGCCTAGTATGCAAGGTTAAAACACCACCATTTGTACTTATTCAATTTAAATCCCCCCCTCTCTTTTCATTAATTTTATGATCAATTATTCTAGCCGGGTGCATACGAACTGGGTCCAAAAAACGGGCCCAACATAATAATGTAAGGAAATAGTACTATGACACTTTTAAATACCCGCTCAAATACGGCTCGCCCCACTTCATCAATCAAAAAGTTTACTCGCAATGCAGTCATGCTCGGCTTACTGGGTCTGCCGTTACTCAGTAACGCGCAAGCCCCTGTGCAAGTTGGTGACCCGTTTGTCGTCAATGATTGGAAAACTCAAAAACAACGCTTCAACGAGACCGTCGTATTAAAAGACGGCAGTTATGTTGCAATTTGGACAGGCAATGACCCAATGTTTGGACAAGACCCGGTGTTTGCTCAACGCTTTAATGCAGATGGCACACTGGCTGGCGGAGAAACTTATTTGAGCTACTCACCATCGCATCGCCACAACTCTGCTGCTATCAGCCCACTCAATGACGGTGGCTATGCTACAGCCTGGGCGCGTTATAAAGACAATTCAACTGATTTGGTTATCCGCACCTTTGATGCGGACGGCACCCCAAGAATCGACGAATTAGTGATTAAATCTGTCCAGATGGACTTACTTGGCAGTCCGACAGTAACCACACTTAGCAACGGTGAGTTTGTTGTGGCCTGGGCCCATGCCAACCCGATCGCAGCCGATAGCGACATCTATGCACAACGTTTTCTCGCCAATGGTACACCAGCCGGTGATGCATTTATTGTTTCCAATACCGTTGAATATGAACAAAAACTTGTTTCGCTAACCGCATTAAACGACGGCAAATTTATGGCCTCCTGGCATGGTCAAGGAATAGGTGATGACCACGGTGTGTTTATTCGTACATTCGCTGCTGATGGCACACCACTTACTGATGAAACCCTGGTCAATGACAATAGCGACGGCCAGCAACAAACCGCAGCAATCGATACGCTGCCAGATGGTAGCGTTGTCGTGACCTGGGTAAGCTTAACAGCTGACAGCACAGACATTATGGTCAAACGTATGAATGCCAATGGTACTGCGGCTGGACAACAAACTTTGGTAGATCAATCGACAGTTAACCTGTTCACCATCCCTTCTGTAGCTGCTCTGAGCGATGGCCGCTATGTGCTGTCCTGGCAGGGAGAAGACGATATTGCCAGCCCCGCTTATCTATATACCCGAGCGTATAATGCCAACGACACCGCGACCGGCGACAAAGTGGCAATATTGAGTACGCACTATGCTGGTGTGCAAAATCAGGTAATCGCACTCTCTGATAAGGACTATATTGTCCACTGGTCAGATGAAAATGTATTTACTGACATGGACGTATTCGGTCAGCACATGACATTAAGTGGTGGACCGGCAACTGCACTGACACTCGAATTACCGCAAACTACAGTCCTTGAGGGAGATACAATTACCCTGCCAATCACCGTATCAGGCAGCGATATCTATGGTATTGATGCGTCAGTCCGTGTCAGTGCGATGTTTGATATAGCCCGTATCACCAGCGGTGAATATGGCGAGTTTTTACCGTCTGATGAACGCCTGTCAGTGCCCATGGGGATCAGTGACAAGCTTTGGGATGGTGCATTGGCTTTAATGGCCCCTGCCACAGCGAAAACAGGTGAAGGCCAGTTTGCCTCTATCCAGTTACTTGCAGAGCAAGCCGGATCGATCGACCTGGTTGTCAACGCTAAAATGACTGACCAAGAGTCTAACTATTTACTGAACAATGAAACCACTTACTCTTTGACTATCAAAGAATCAGTGACCCTAACTGGAAACGTTGCAAGCCTTGGCGTCACAGGTGACTACAGCAATGTTGTGCTTCGCATCAATGGTCAGCTTGTCACCATTAATCCAGATGGTAGTTTCTCGGTACGCTCACCACTGGGTAACGTAACACTGTCACTAGAAGCGCCAGGATATCTGAGTGCCGAGAAGCAACTCAACTTCTCAGCGGGTCAGGAAGATATCGACTTTGGACAGATTGAGCTCGTCGGCGGAGACAGTAACGGTGATAACCTCATTGATATTGCTGACTTGACGCAACTTCTGGGCGCTTATCGTACTAAAAAATCGGACAATAACGGCTACGTTGCTGATGCCGATTTCAATGGAGACAATGAAATCAACATCCAGGACTTAACCTTAATGGGTGCCAACTTTGGCAAACAAGGGCCGCAAAGCTGGTAATACTCTTAAAAAGACCATAGCAATGCTATGGTCTTTGATGCTTATTGGGACAAAAAAATGATAAAGATTTTGATGTTAACCACCTCACTGCTGCTGAGCTTTGTCACCCAGGCAACTGAAGGAAAGGTATTTCTTGAAACCTCCAATACACAAATCAAGACAGCCAGCGAGTTCTATGTTGATGTGATGGTCAAAGACCTGCCTGAAGTATATGGCGTTCAGCTATCGGTCACCTATGATCCACAGACACTAACACTCATTGACCAAAACCCTAAAACCGCAGGGGCACAACTTGAGCATGGCGATTTTCTGGATACCAAGCGCTTGTACACTTTGCGCAACCAGGCAAACCCCAAACTAAGAGAAGTACAGTATATCGTCAGCCAGGTGGCCCCCGCTGAAAGTGTGTCAGGCGATGGACGACTGGCAAGGCTTTACTTTTCTGCGCCAGCAGGCGCAAGCAACACCGATGTTTCAATCAAGCGTGTTGAATTTGGCACCCGAAATGGTGAAAAGCATCGATATCACGCAAGTAAGCCACTCAACCTGAGTTTCAATGCACAGTACCAGGAACAAGAAAAACCCAGCTCAGATATGCCAGACTGGCTTGTGATGCTATCGGCTTTGCTGCCTGCCAGCATCATTGCCATGCTTTTCTGGCGCAAGATGAAAGCACGAGGAAGAACAGAGCAGAGCGCGTAAACAACACCGCTGAAAATGCGTTAAGTACTCATCTGTGCTTGTACTGCGTCGGACAGTACCCTCTCGATACTGAGGCCGGTCGCAGCTTACTGTGCTTGGTTACTCGTGCACTGACACGCTGACGCCATAACCGAAAACTGGTTGGTTTTAGGTTATGGCGCATCAATCGGATAAGTGCTGGTTCACTTAACCCAAATTGATGTTCAATTGCTTCAAACGGCGTTCTGTCCTCCCAGGCCATCTCGATGACTCGGGATAGGTCATAGCTACTTAACTGTATTGTTTTTCCCACGGCATTTTCTCTTGTTATATTGCTGAGCAATACGCACTACAGAGCACCGCGGTTTAATTAAGCCTGCTTTTTTTGCAATGGCCTTGATTAAGATTCTTGCTCTTTTGCGTCACGGCCAATCAATGTAAGCACTCACCATCAATCAATTTCATATTACCAAAGTGACCAGCGCATGGATCTCTCAAATAGCTCATTTCACCTTGCGTAAAGACAGCGCTAAAGCACGACTTTACACGATGGCTGCGAAGCTTTGCTTCGGTCTTGAATAAGCGACGAGTGGATACACGTCCGTGTGGAGGGCTTCCGGCTTAACCTACTCAGCAGTAGTCAAAATGGCTCATTTCACCTTGCGCAAAGACCAAGCTAAAGCTTGACTTTGCACCACAATTCGCAAAAAAAGAGATACTTAATCTCTGGTACGAGTGGACACACGTCCGTGTGGGGGGCTTCCGGCTGCCAAAGTGACCAGTGCATGGATCTCTAAAATGACTCATTTCACCTTGCGTAAAGACCGCGCTAAAGCACGACTTTACACGATGGCTGCGAAGCTTTGCTTCGGTCTTGAATAAGCGACGAGTGGTCACACGTCCGTGTGGGGGGCTTCCGGCTGCCAAAGTGACCAGTGCATGGATCTCTAAAATGACTCATTTCACCTTGCGTAAAGACCGCGCTAAAGCACGACTTTACACGATGGCTGCGAAGCTTTGCTTCGGTCTTGAATAAGCGACGAGTGGTCACACGTCCGTGTGGGGGGCTTCCGGCTGCCAAAGTGACCAGTGCATGGATCTCTAAAATGACTCATTTCACCTTGCGTAAAGACCGCGCTAAAGCACGACTTTACACGATGGCTGCGAAGCTTTGCTTCGGTCTTGAATAAGCGACGAGTGGTCACACGTCCGTGTGGGGGGCTTCCGGCTGCCAAAGTGACCAGTGCATGGATCTCTAAAATGACTCATTTCACCTTGCGTAAAGACCGCGCTAAAGCACGACTTTACACGATGGCTGCGAAGCTTTGCTTCGGTCTTGAATAAGCGACGAGTGGTCACACGTCCGTGTGGGGGGCTTCCGGCTGCCAAAGTGACCAGTGCATGGATCTCTAAAATGACTCATTTCACCTTGCGTAAAGACCGCGCTAAAGCACGACTTTACACGATGGCTGCGAAGCTTTGCTTCGGTCTTGAATAAGCGACGAGTGGTCACACGTCCGTGTGGGGGGCTTCCGGCTGCCAAAGTGACCAGTGCATGGATCTCTAAAATGACTCATTTCACCTTGCGTAAAGACCGCGCTAAAGCACGACTTTACACGATGGCTGCGAAGCTTTGCTTCGGTCTTGAATAAGCGACGAGTGGATACACGTCCGTGTGGAGGGCTTCCGGCTTAACCTACTCAGCAGTAGTCAAAATGGCTCATTTCACCTTGCGCAAAGACCAAGCTAAAGCTTGACTTTGCACCACAATTCGCAAAAAAAGAGATACTTAATTTCTGGTACGAGTGGACACACGTCCGTGTGGGGGGCTTCCGGCTTAACCTACTCAGCAGTAGTCAAAATGGCTCATTTCACCTTGCGCAAAGACCAAGCTAAAGCTTGACTTTGCACCACAATTCGCAAAAAAAGAGATACTTAATCTCTGGTACGAGTGGACACACGTCCGTGTGGGGGGCTTCCGGCTGCCAAAGTGACCAGTGCATGGATCTCTAAAATGACTCATTTCACCTTGCGTAAAGACCGCGCTAAAGCACGACTTTACACGATGGCTGCGAAGCTTTGCTTCGGTCTTGAATAAGCGACGAGTGGTCACACGTCCGTGTGGGGGGCTTCCGGCTCGACGTCCATGTCTCGCGTTCGCAAAAAAAGAGATACTTAATCTCTTTTTTTGCTCACCCAAACATCTTCGTGGAGGGTGCCTTGATAGTTGACTTTAGTGGGGTCGAAGTGGATTTTTTCGGTCGATTTTTTCTGGCTTTGGTAGTCTTTCGTCAAATTCATGATGGTTGGCGTGAGCTGCACAATCGCGTAGATGTTCACCAGTGTCATCAAACCCAATGCCATGTCAGCAAGGCTCCAGACTTGCTGTAAAGTGGCACTGGCGCCCCACAACACCATCGCCAAATATACGGCGGTGTAACCCAGCCGCCCGGCTTTATTATCGAGTTTGAATAAGTGTAAATTGCTCTCCGCGTAGGCGTAATTGGCCACGACAGAGGTAAAAGCAAATAAAGTAATTGCGGCAGCGATCAGGTAATCACCTATTTCACCAAAGTTCACCTTGCGCAAAGACCAAGCTAAAGCTTGACTTTGCACCACAATTCGCAAAAAAAGAGATACTTAATTTCTGGTACGAGTGGACACACGTCCGTGTGGGGGGCTTCCGGCTTAACCTACTCAGCAGTAGTCAAAATGGCTCATTTCACCTTGCGCAAAGACCAAGCTAAAGCTTGACTTTGCACCACAATTCGCAAAAAAAGAGATACTTAATTTCTGGTACGAGTGGACACACGTCCGTGTGGGGGGCTTCCGGCTTAACCTACTCAGCAGTAGTCAAAATGGCTCATTTCACCTTGCGCAAAGACCAAGCTAAAGCTTGACTTTGCACCACAATTCGCAAAAAAAGAGATACTTAATTTCTGGTACGAGTGGACACACGTCCGTGTGGGGGGCTTCCGGCTTAACCTACTCAGCAGTAGTCAAAATGGCTCATTTCACCTTGCGCAAAGACCAAGCTAAAGCTTGACTTTGCACCACAATTCGCAAAAAAAGAGATACTTAATTTCTGGTACGAGTGGACACACGTCCGTGTGGGGGGCTTCCGGCTTAACCTACTCAGCAGTAGTCAAAATGGCTCATTTCACCTTGCGCAAAGACCAAGCTAAAGCTTGACTTTGCACCACAATTCGCAAAAAAAGAGATACTTAATTTCTGGTACGAGTGGACACACGTCCGTGTGGGGGGCTTCCGGCTTAACCTACTCAGCAGTAGTCAAAATGGCTCATTTCACCTTGCGCAAAGACCAAGCTAAAGCTTGACTTTGCACCACAATTCGCAAAAAAAGAGATACTTAATTTCTGGTACGAGTGGACACACGTCCGTGTGGGGGGCTTCCGGCTTAACCTACTCAGCAGTAGTCAAAATGGCTCATTTCACCTTGCGCAAAGACCAAGCTAAAGCTTGACTTTGCACCACAATTCGCAAAAAAAGAGATACTTAATTTCTGGTACGAGTGGACACACGTCCGTGTGGGGGGCTTCCGGCTTAACCTACTCAGCAGTAGTCAAAATGGCTCATTTCACCTTGCGCAAAGACCAAGCTAAAGCTTGACTTTGCACCACAATTCGCAAAAAAAGAGATACTTAATCTCTGGTACGAGTGGACACACGTCCGTGTGGGGGGCTTCCGGCTTAACCTACTCAGCAGTAGTCAAAATGGCTCATTTCACCTTGCGCAAAGACCAAGCTAAAGCTTGACTTTGCACCACAATTCGCAAAAAAAGAGATACTTAATCTCTGGTACGAGTGGACACACGTCCGTGTGGGGGGCTTCCGGCTTAACCTACTCAGCAGTAGTCAAAATGGCTCATTTCACCTTGCGCAAAGACCAAGCTAAAGCTTGACTTTGCACCACAATTCGCAAAAAAAGAGATACTTAATCTCTGGTACGAGTGGACACACGTCCGTGTGGGGGGCTTCCGGCTTAACCTACTCAGCAGTAGTCAAAATGGCTCATTTCACCTTGCGCAAAGACCAAGCTAAAGCTTGACTTTGCACCACAATTCGCAAAAAAAGAGATACTTAATCTCTTTTTTTGCTCACCCAAACATCTTCGTGGAGGGTGCCTTGATAGTTGACTTTAGTGGGGTCGAAGTGGATTTTTTCGGTCGATTTTTTCTGGCTTTGGTAGTCTTTCGTCAAATTCATGATGGTTGGCGTGAGCTGCACAATCGCGTAGATGTTCACCAGTGTCATCAAACCCAATGCCATGTCAGCAAGGCTCCAGACTTGCTGTAAAGTGGCACTGGCGCCCCACAACACCATCGCCAAATATACGGCGGTGTAACCCAGCCGCCCGGCTTTATTATCGAGTTTGAATAAGTGTAAATTGCTCTCCGCGTAGGCGTAATTGGCCACGACAGAGGTAAAAGCAAATAAAGTAATTGCGGCAGCGATCAGGTAATCACCTATTTCACCAAAGTGTGCTTGCATCGCATTTTGAGTCAGGCTGATACCTGCCATCTCTCCACTGACAGATACACCCGACAGTAACACCACCACAGCTGTGCAGCTACATAACACCAGGGTATCAATAAACACGCCCAACATTTGGACATAACCTTGTGCAACCGGATGGTTAGGCACAGGTGTTGCCCCAGCCGCGGCATGGGGCACACTGCCGGCCCCCGCTTCATTGGAATACAAACCTCGTTGAATGCCATTTTTAATCGCAGCGCCCAAAGCACCCGCACCGGCTTCAGTCAGGCCAAATGCCGACTGAAGAATATCCAGCAACATGGCCGGCACCTGAGCAATATTGATGAGCAAAATGAGTAAAGCCGTTGCAACAAACGCCAGACCCATAAAGGGCACAATCAACTCAGCGAAACGGGCAATGCTGCGCAGGCCGCCATACACAATCGAGCCAGCCAGTACTGCAATCACCAACCCAGTATATAAAGGATTAATAGAAAAAGTGTTATTGAGCGCTTCGGCAATGGTATTGGCTTGCATGGCGCTAAAACTAAAGCCGTAGCCAAGGAATAAACACAGGGCAAACACCACTGCCAGCTTGGGTTTTCCAAGCCCTGCCCGAATATAATAGGCAGGACCACCACGAAACTCCCGATGCTCATCGCGGACTTTATAAAGCTGGCCCAGCACACTCTCTGCGAACCCAGTCGCCATGCCAAGCAAGGCAATCACCCACATCCAGAATACCGCGCCGCTGCCACCCAGAGAAATGGCCATCGCAACACCGGCCAGATTACCCGTGCCGACCCGGGCAGACAGACCGGTACACAAGGCAGCAAAGGAACTGATCCCAGAGCTGTCACCACTCATGCTGCCCTTCATCACACTGAACATATGGCCAAAGTGACGAAACTGGACCCACTTCAATCGCCAGGTAAACCAGCATCCGGCAATCAGTAACAGATAGATGAGTATCTGGCCCTGCCCCCACAGAAGGTTATTAATTGGGTCAACGATAAATGCCATCATACTCACCTGCCTGTTGTTATTGTTTTGTTGTTGTTATTTATTTTAGCGCCGAGATAAATGCACACCAGCCAGCATGCAACGTACCGAGCCCCCCGCCAATTCAATGGCAGAAACGTCCAGCGGTAATAAGGTAACGCATGATTCGAGTACCGCGATTTGCTCGTCTGTCAGCGCATCATACGCGGTTTGTGACAATGCCAGTATGCGCCCGCAGTCTCCGTGTAGCTCCAGCGCATTGCCACAAAACCCATTGATCTGAGCCTCACTCAACTCTATCAGCTTTTTACCTGCAAGCTGCAACCTGTGTTTAATTTCTGCACGCCGCTCAGGCTCAACTATCATCTCAAAGCCGCCCAGTGCGTAGTCGCTTCCCACGCACAACAGCACGTTAGTATGGTAGACAGGCACTCCCTCTTCACTGAGCGCATCAAACACCATAGGCTCAAAGTTGAAATGACTACAAAAGCGTTCCAGCACATGCGAATCGGTGCGTTTTGAGCGCGCGGTGTAAGCAACCCGCTCAATGTGATCCAGCACCATGGCACCGGTGCCTTCCAGAAACAAATCGTCATATTCCAGGCCAGAATAATCAATCACATCCTGCACCCGGTATTCGCGCTTCAATAGCTCAATAATGTCTGTGCGTCGCTCACGACGACGGTTTTTGGCATACATGGGATAAATGGCGATTTGCCCACCCGCATGGGTTGAAAACCAGTTATTGGGAAACACTGAATCAGGCGTATCGGTGCCCAAATCTTCAAACAAGTGCACCCGCACCCCCGCCTGCTCAAGCTGCTCAGCCACCCGTGATACCTGCTCATAGGCCAGCTGGCTGATACTCCCATCAAATTGCGGAGCCTGAGATTGAAAACTGTTATCGGCCCGGGTTTCTTCATTGGGCGAAAAGCAATGTGGCCGGATCATCACAACGGCACGGGGGGCTTGTGGGAACATAACTAAATACCTCTAATACTGATATTAAAAATGTGCGCCGCTTTTATCTTCGAAAAAAGCAGGCCAATGGCTTAAACACACCAGCAAAACAAACCGGGTGCATCACCTAGACGTATGAACAACAGAATACTTTTTCACCAATTAACGTCCATAAAGAAAACAGCCGCAAAAACTATAGCAGTGATTTACTCCCTTACCCAAAGCACATACACTAGGCGCTGGCTTTACGAATTCAGGAAGTAGTTATGATCACGGTAGGTATCGACTTAGGCACAACCAATAGTGCTGTCAGTTATTGGGATGGTGAACAAAGTGTATTAATTCCCAACTCTCTGGGTGACTACCTAACCCCTTCGGTGGTTGGAGTGGACAATAGCGGCGAGGTATTAGTGGGTAAAGCGGCCAAAGAGCGGCTGATCTCACACCCATTAAAAACCACGGCATTATTCAAACGCTATATGGGCACACAACGTACAGTGACGCTTGGAAAGCAACATTATACCGCTGCTGAGTTATCATCACTGGTGCTTAAATCACTGAAAGCCGATGCCGAAGCCCAATTATCGCAACCCGTTACACAGGCGGTGATCAGTGTACCCGCTTACTTCAATGACTATCAGCGGAAAGCAACCAAGCTGGCCGCAGAGCTAGCCGGCCTGGAGGTGCTGAGACTGATCAACGAGCCCACAGCCGCAGCACTGGCATACGGTTTACAATCGCAAGAAGATGACACCCATTATTTGATCCTGGATTTAGGCGGCGGTACCTTTGATGTCACCATTCTTGAGTACTTCGATCGCGTCATGGAAGTCAAAGCATCGGCCGGTGACAATCATCTGGGCGGCGAAGACTTTACCGGGTTACTGATCTCGGACTTTTTACGTCAGCATCAGTTAGAGCCACAACAACTGAATGAACACCAACAACAAAATCTGACCCGGCTTATCGACGAGTGTAAATGCGGTTTAAGTGGCGAAAAGCAAACCCAGTTTGACATAGAAATCAGCAACCAGACCTTTCGCTATGAATTAACCGAAGAGAAGATGCGCGAGATCTGCCAGCCACTGCTCAATCGCTTGCTGACCCCTATTGAGCGCGCGTTTAACGATGCCGGATTGTCTCCCTCAGACATAGATCATATTGTCATGGTGGGCGGTGCATCGCGTATGAATATCTATAAACAATGCCTGATCAAAGCACTCAAGTGCTTCCCCACAACTCAGCTCGACCCAGATCTGGTGGTGGCGCTTGGTGCTGGCATACAGGCCGGCCTGGTTGATAAATATCAAGCACTGGATGATGTGGTACTGACGGACGTCTCCGCCTTTAGCCTGGGCACCGGAACTCACAATGAGCACGACCATGATGGCAAGGTGGGCAACTACTTTACCCCCATTATTGAACGCAATACGGTATTACCATGCAGTAAAGAAAATACCTTTTTCCCTGTCCATAAATCCCAGGAACACCTGTTGATCACGGTTTATCAGGGTGAAAGCCGGTATGTTAAAAACAACATCAAACTCGGCGAAATTGACGTGCCACTGCCCAAGGCAGATAACATCGAAGACAAACTAGTCCGGGTACGCTTTACGTATGATGTAAGCGGCCTGCTGGAAGTGGATATTACCGTAGAGCGGACTCAGCAAACCATTAGCCAGACCTTTGAACAATCATCCTCTGTGTTGTCGGACAAAGAAAAAGCCCAGCTGAAAGAAAAAATGCAAAAGCTCAAAGTCCATCCGAGAGATCAGCAGCGTAACCGCTTGCTAATGGCTAAACTGGAACGTATCTATGAACAAAGCCGCGCTCAGTACCGTGAACAAATTGCTGAGCTGATCACATTCTGGGAAGCCGCGCTGAGCGCTCAGGACAGCCAGAAAATTGATCAGGCTTATGAAGAAATTACTCAGTTTTTAAAAGAGTTAGGTGAATAAAGTGACAGAAAATCCCTGGCAAGTACTGGGCATCGACCCCAGTGCAGACAAAAAAGCCATAAAACGTGCTTATACAAGTAAGCTCAAGTTGTGTAAACCCGATGAAGATCCAGAAGGGTTTCAGCAACTGCGTGCCGCCTATGACGCAGCACTGGCACATTTGGAGGCACAACCCCAGCAGCGTGTAAAGTTAAGCTCAGCAGATGAACAACCATCAGCACATGCAGAACCCGAAACCGTCACGCCGGAGATTTTGCCAGATACAACCCCGACGGCTCAGTTTGAACCACCCCAGGTACAATCCAGTGCGCCGCCTCAGCTCGATTCAGAGATGCAGGAGTTTGACACTGAGTTAGCACAGCTGCTGGACAATTCTTATCGCCGCAATCAACAAGGGGCCTGGCAGTTGCTAATTGAGCACCCTGCCTGTGTCAATGTACAAAGCCGCCGGGCCGCCTCCCACCGAATATTCCATAGTGTGCTGAACTATCAAAAGTCAGAACGCGCAGAAGTCACCCCGCTGGATATAGAAGTGCTGGTATTTCTCAATCAGCATTTTGACTGGGCGGAAGATCAGGAACTGGAACAGCAGGTGGGTCATCCCGACTTTTACAACATGACCCATAAAGAAATGCCGGAGCCAGAGATACGCGTCGAGCCAGTGGGTGATACCAGCAACATTGCCAATCTGTTTATTGGCCTGACCATACTCTGTGCCCTTGGCCTGATCATGATTTCTATCTAAGCGTCTGACACCTATGCGGGCTGTTTAGCTGACGGAGGTGACATGCCGCGGCTACGTTTGCGCCACCAGGTGGCCAGCACAGCGCCGCTGACATTGTGCCAGATCGAAAACAAAGTACCCGCCAGAGCGCTGGCGGGGGCAAAAAACTTCATTGCCAGCGCAACCGCCAGTCCGGAGTTTTGCAACCCCACTTCCAGTGCTATCGTGCGACAACTCGTTTCAGGCAAACCCAACTGCTTCGCCACCAGATATCCCAGCGACAGACCTGTCGTATTATGCAACACCACCGCCAGCGCAACAATCGGCCCGATGGCAGGCAAGGTTGCCGCATTTAATGCCACCACAATCGCGATGATCAACACAATTGCCGCCACAGAGAATAGCGGTAGAAGCGGTGCAAGCCGCTGAATAGATGCGCTAAAAAAATAATTAAGAAGCACACCAGTCAGCACAGGGAACAGCACAATTTTGAGTAAATTCAGCATCATGCCTGTCAGTGGAATATCAACCACCTGACCGGCCAGTAACTCAACCAATAGCGGAGTCAACACCACACCCGCAAGGGTGCTCATGGCCGTCATCGAAATAGACAGAGCCACATCACCTTTGGCCAAAAAACACATCACATTGCTGGCTGTACCGCCTGCGACACAGCCCACCAGTACCATACCTAAAGTCAGATCGGCATCAAACTGAAACAACATAGCAATCAGTAATGCGACCAGTGGCATCACGCTAAACTGCAACACCAGGCCTATCAGCACCGCTTTAGGCTGACTCAGTACATGACGAAAGTCTGCCGGTGTCAGGGTTAACCCCATCGTCAGCATAATAAACGCAAGTAATGGAATGATGGTGGCTTTTAAAGCGACAAAAGGTTCAGGTGTATAAAATGCAAAGACACTGAGCAAAATCGCCCAGAGTGGAAACAGTTGGATGATAAAACGCAGCATATAAGGCGCTCAGTCTGGTAATCAAGATGCCTCAGTTATACCGTAATTAATCGGGAAAACAAATCCTGCCTCTGCGGCTCGTTTTTTATCACCTATATGATAAGGTTAGGTCCTGTATCGTGGATTTATGCGAAGGACTGACATGGCCGAGTACCGCTTTTTATCTTATCGTTTTGATTGCCAGACTCATACACTAAAACAAGGCAAACAACTTCTGGAACTGCGCCCCAAAGCTGCCAAAGTGCTGAGTTATTTGCTGCAACATGCCAATACCGTGGTCTCCAAACAGGAGATAATCGAAGCCGTGTGGGGGCATGCTCATGTGCAGGAGCATCGCCTGTTTCAACTGATCAGTGAACTTAGAAAACTGGCCCCCGAACAAGACCTGATCCGCACCTACCCTAATCAGGGCTACAGCTGGCAGGCAAAAACCAAAGTGGTTTTACCACCCTCGCGTCAGCGGATCGCCCTGGCGGCATCATTGCTCCTGTCTGTTGGCGTCGCCAGCGGCGCTTATCTGAACAATCAGCCTGCGCCCACCAGCACACCGGCGCTACTGCCAGCCTTATCGGCATACCACAAAGCCATTGTGGCCTTTGAGCACCAGAATTACCCGCAGGCGCAGCAGTGGCTGACTTTCAGTTTACAAGAAAACCCTGAGTCAATTGAGGCGCAATTGCTGCTGGCCGAAACCTTATTACAAATGAATGAAACAGCGCAGGCACAACACTATGCCAGTCAGGTGGTTCAGCACACGGCGGTTAATAGCTATTATTTTTCACAAGCGTCAGATCTGCTCAGCCGCCTCTCAGTCAGCCAGGCGCGCTTCTCCGAGGCGCTAAACTTTGCCATTCAGGGACAGCAGGCCATAGATCAGCAAGCAATTTGCAGCGCGGTGGTCATGCGACAGCGCATCGCTGATTTGATCGTCGTGCAACCGGAGCCCGTAAACGCTGCTGCATTACATAATGCCACAGCACAACTCGCTCACAGTTCTGCGCCAGCGAACACAGCACAACACATCGGCGCACAGCAGTCCGAGCTGTGCAAGCAGCTCACCCAGCCGGGGCCAACTTCAATGCGGCTTTGCGCACCGTCTGAACGCGTTCACATAGGTCGGGAGAAAATCGCCTAACCAATTGATTTAATTAATTTGATAGAAATTTATAGGTCATTTTAAGGCGAATTTAAAAGCCATTCTCTGGTAGCTTAGTTATAACCGGGGCATCTTTCATGCTACCTGGATTTTTACTATGACCTTGTCTACCTCTATTTCAACATTGCTACTTGGCACGGCATTACTGAGTGCCTCTCCTTTGGCTGCTGAGCCAAGCAGCCCAAAGACCGCCGAAGTGAACACCTCACAAGAAAAAGCAAAAAATAAATTGCGCGCGCTGGTTGGGACAGACATCGACTTTAAACTGCACCCCTACTCAGATGACTTCTTCCGCCTGACACTCGGCAATGAGCACTTACTGCTGTCAAAAGATGGCAATTACCTGTTCAGTGGCCGTGTTATTGATGTACGCAATCGGGTTGATCACATCGCTAAGATACAGCAAATTGTCAATCAACAACGCATGGCTGACATCCCCTACCAGCAACTGCTGACCTACCCGGCACAGGATGAAAAATACCGCATCACAGTGTTCACCGACATCGACTGCCCCTACTGCCGTAAATTCCATAAGGAACTGCCAGCGCTTAATCAACAGGGCGTCACGGTCCATTATGTAATGATTCCCAGAGGCCGAGCGGGCAGCCCCGCCTACCAAAAAACGGCAGCTACGCTGTGCGCTGAGCGACCTAACCAGGCCATGGATGCTGCGATGCGCAGCACGCCAGCGCCTGTAGAAAACACAGAGTGTGGACACTCACTGGATACCCAGGTTTCACTGGCGCAACAGTTTGGATTTCAGTCGACCCCCACTATCTTACTGCCCAATGGCGAAGCTGTTCCAGGATACTTACCAGCCAGAGAACTGGTCGCGCGACTGACGCAGGGCAAGCTCTAAATCTGCCACTCTGAAAGGTGGTGTAATTGGCATTCTGGCACAGACGGGTTATTATTCAATCATTCATAATGACCCTTGCCTGATCCAAATGGCGCGAAAATGCGGGTAGTACGATCGGAAGTTCGATGTTAATGATGCGCTTACAGAGCCTGTTCAGGCCAGGATATCAAGGCTTAATTCGCTACACCCTACTGGCGTTGCTATTGTGCTCCTCAGTCGCTCAGGCGTTTTCCATCACAGAGGCAAAACGCCAGCTAGACGACGCGCAAGACCTCAGAAGCAGCTCACCTCAATCTGCGATCCGGTTGCTGGCCCAACTCGCAGATGAACCGGATCTGAAATCGTATCCGGAAGAGTATTACGAAACGCTAATGGCACTGGCTCATACCCTGATCAGTCAGGGCGACTACGATAAAGCGCAGCAGCGCAGTGAGCAGCTACAGCAATTTGCCATCGCGCAAAGCAACCCCTACCACCACGCCTATTCCTTTTTGCTATTGGGTTTTATCGCGGACAACCAAAGTCGGTTTGATCAGGCGCAGGCCTATTACAACGATGCGCTCGACACCGCAATTGATGCCAATGATAACGAAATGATTGCACAATCCTATGAACGCATTTCTGCGGTACTACGGCGCCAGGACAAGTACATAGAAGCCCTGAAGGTGGCTCAGAAATCCATCAATGTACTCAGCATTTTGGGAGAGACTGAAGTCTACGCCAGAGCGCTGGTTAACCTGGGGATTATTCAGACCGCACTGGGTGATCATGAGAGTGCGCTGGAAACCTTCACCCGCTCTTTTGAACTCAGCCGGGAGCTGAGTTTTGACAAAGGCATCGCAGACTCCATTTATGAATCTGGCGTGGTGTATCAGCGCATGGAAAACTACCCGGCCGCGCTGAAACATTTTAAGATGGCACATGAACTCGATGAAAAATCAGGCAACCTGATGGACATAGGCAACAGTGCTATGCGCAGCGGGTTTATGGCTCTCGAAACCGGCGACCTGAAAGAAGCAGAATACTTCGCCACCAAGTCACAAAGGCTTTATACACAGATTGACTCTAAAAGTGGCCTGACTCGCAGTTACAACCTGCAAGCCCGGATAGCACTCAAATCGGAGCAAACAGCACTAGCAAAAGAGTATGTGGAACAATCGCTAGAAATTGCCAATAACTATAACCTGACCGGCTATTTAGTTGCTTCTCAGCTGACTCAGGCACACATTGCCGCGGCCTCACAAGACCACGAAACAACGCTTGAACGGGCGCATCAAGCCCTTGCCACAGCAACACTGATCAATGATAAAGACGGCCAAATCAAATCCTATCAGCTGCTGGCAGACACCTATCAGGCTATTAAAGACCCGCAAAATGCCCTCGACGCGCATCTAAAATTTACCCAGCTCAGAGATGACCTGGGCAACAGTCAGCACAACCTGACGCTGGCCGCTTTGCAAAGCCGGGTTGAATTTATTCGCAAACAACAAGAAATCGAAACCCTCAATCTCGACCGGGCACTAAAGGACACCCAACTCAGAGAGCGAGAGTGGCAACTCAAGGCTTGGTGGTTCGGCACAGCCGGGGTGTTTATGCTGGTGCTCGCCATTGGTTATCGGCAAGTCAAAAAACGCAAATTGGCTGCCGAGCGCGCGGCTCTGCTACAAGAAGTGGTCGACAAGAAAAATGCGATGCTGGCAGATGTCTCTCATGAGATCCGCACCCCGCTCACGGCACTGCAACTGCAAGTTGAAGCGTTACAATTTAATATCGCCCAGGATGTCGATGCCTCCTACAATACGATCAATCGTAAATTGTCAGATATTAACCGCCTGATCTCAGACATTCACCAGCTGGCCATGGCAGATTCACAAAGCCTGTATCTCAACCTGGTGCAATGTAACCTCACCGAAGTCATGACACTCTGGGAGCAGGAGTTTGCTCAGTTCTCGCACGGAAAAGGCTTTGACTGGGAAGCCAACATTCAGCTAACCGGCGCAGTGACGGTGAGTTGGGATATGGATCGTATTAAGCAAGTACTCACAAACTTAATCGCCAACAGCACCTTGTATACCGACAAGCCCGGTAAACAGCGGCTCAAGGTCTGGCAACAACATAAAAAAATACACATTACCCTGGAAGACACTGCTCCGGGCGTGATTGATGAACACCTGAGCGAGATATTCGAGCGATTGTTCCGGGTAGAAAAGTCCCGGAGCCGGCGTACCGGCGGCTCGGGTCTGGGGCTGGCCATCTGTAAAAGTCTGATAGAAGCACATCATGGTAAAATAGTGGCCCAGCATAGTGAGCTGGGCGGATTGAAAATCGTAATAGTGCTCCCGACAGAGGTTAACTAAGGCGCTTGCTCCCGACAGAGGTTAACTAAGGCGCTTGCTCCCGGTCCTGACTGCCATAATCGCGCATTACTCCGGCGACACGAATACGATAGTGCTGAAACATGCGCTGTCTACCCTGTTGCTGCGCCGCCCTGTGCTCCTCCTGCATTCGCCACTGCTGCACAGCAGCTTCATCCCGCCAGAATGACAGTGAGAGCAACCGTTCAGGGTCATTCAGGCTTTGATACCGCTCAATTGATATAAACCCGTCGATGTTTTGCAGTATGGGCTTAAGATCTGCCGCGATATCCAGATAGGCCTGTCGCATAGTCCGGTGAGGCGTTACCTCAAAGATAACGGCTATCACAATGCCTTCACTCCCTGCAGATAAGTTTGTTCAATACAGGATAAGAAGCTGCGCTTTTCCTGCAAAATAAAACCCGCTTCTAAGGCAAAACTAAAGTTAGCCCGCCCTTGTTGATCTGCTTTCAGGCGCACGCGATACGCCTCATATTCTGCCAGGCTGATAAAGCTGATCAGGCCATACGCGACAAAATTAGTGCCCTCATGGGGCGCAAAATAGCCAATCAGTTCACCACCACATCTCGGGATGATCTCACCCCAATTTCGGGCATATTGCTCAAACAAGTCCAGCTTACCCGGGTCAATCCGATACTCAATAAAACACGTGATCATAATGCGTTGTCTCCTCTTGCGTTTTTCGGCACTATATCGACCACTCAATCTCTATGCTTCGGCCTATATCGAACTATCTAATGCACGATCCCGACATCACAGTAATTGCCAGCTTGATTGGTGAACCGACCAGGGCACGTATGCTCCTTGCCTTAATGTCGGGTAAAGCCCTGACAGCAACAGAGTTGGCACTTGAAGCAGACATCACTGCGCAGACGGCAAGCAGCCACCTGTCAAAACTGCTGGACAGATCACTCATTACGGTCAGAAAACAAGGTAGACACAAGTACTTTCAACTTAAAGGTCAGGCTGTTGCAGAATTGATTGAACAGCTACTCACACTCAGTAGCAGTACAGTACTGAAAACCAACACCGGGCCAGACGATCCTTATCTTCGACAAGCTCGCGTGTGTTATGACCATATTGCGGGTGAACTGGGCGTTCAGCTCTATGATGCACTGGTCGAGGCAAACTACCTAGAAGATAAACAGGCACAGACATTGTTGACTCCCTCAGGCGTTGCATTTTTTGAGCAGCTGGGCGTCTGTTTTAGCACCTTTAGAGAGAAACGGCGCTCGATCTGTAAATCATGTTTGGATTGGAGTGAAAGGCGCAATCATCTGGCTGGTAGCCTGGGAAACTGGGTCCTAAATGATGCACTTGAACGAGGCTGGCTACAAAGAGTGCCTGATTCTCGGGCACTCGTTTTCAGTTGTGAAGCGCACCAGAGACGCTTTGCTAAAACCTATGGTTTAAAACTCACAAACAATACTGAGAAATAATTTTATAGACCTGATTAATGTTGTCACCAGCTTTAAATTCTTTGGTCAGTGGCTCAGGCTCAGAGCCTATCCAGATTTTCAGTTCAGCATCCAAATCAAAATGACCAGCCGACTCCTTACTGAACTTAGTGATTTTGCCGTAGGGAATGCTGAGCATTTCCACTTTAGAGCCGGTAACGCCTTGCTTATCTACCAGAATAAGTCGTCTGTTAGTAAACACAAACATATCCCGAATGACTTTATAAGCTTGCTCAACGCTTTCCCCGTCAATCAGGGTATCGTTTAATAGCTTGTCCAGCTCATCGCTGTCGACTTCACTGGCATTGCCCAATAATCCACTTAATAGTCCCATCTGATTGCTCCTTTTATTTAATCAGCCACAAGCTTAGTAACATAACACTCGTTTGTCGAAAGCCTTATCTTATTGCTCGCCTACGCTGCCATAAGATAAGGCTCTCGGCCTTGATGCTTGTCTTTTCGACGATAGCTGCCTTTGCCTTTTTTACTTTTCTCAACTTTGCTTTTGAACAATGGACTGGTCACCAATGCTTTCAAAGCATTGTCTTTAATGTCGCCACGCTGATGGTCGTGGGACTGGCTGCGTTTGCTTGCCATACTTTGTGTGCTCCTGAATATAAGATGAAATATTAGCCAGTTGTGGCCGCGCTGATTATTGATGTATTTAGGCCGCTATGCAAGCTTATTTTAATGCCTAAACGTAAAAAATTATTGCTTCCTTTGCGCTGCAAATCAAGATTGTAACTCTCTATGAGCTATACTTTTTTCTTCAAAGTTGACTAACTCTGTTAAACCCTATGCGTAGCATTAAAACCTCAAACGGCCTCACCCTGAGTTACCAGGACTGTGGTAACCGACATGCACCAGCCATTATCCTGATCATGGGGCTGGGTGCACAAATGACCGTCTGGCCCGATGAGCTGTATTTTGGTCTGGTCGACAGAGGGTTCAGAGTGATCCGCTTCGATAATCGTGATACCGGATTATCGAGTCATCTGGACGAACAAGGCACCCCTAATCTGTTTAAAACCTGGTTACGTCGTAAGGTGCCCTTTGGCAAACAGGCACCCTACTCACTGGAGGATATGGCCGATGATGTGCTGGCGCTGATGAAGGCATTAAAAATTAAGAAAGCGCACCTGGTCGGCGCATCTATGGGCGGTATGATTGCGCAGATCCTGGCGGCCAAACAGCGCAAAAAAGTACTCAGCCTGACTTCGATTATGTCTAGCGCTAACAACCAGTTAATCTCTGGGAAAAGCCTGGGGATATTGTTAAAACTGGCTCGGCTGACACCGCGCAATAACAATCCTCAGGCCGCGATCTCTTACAATGTCAGACTTAACCAACTAATTGGGAGTCCGGCCTACCCGCGAGACGAACAAACTCTGCGTGAACAGGCGACTATGCACATCAGCCGAGCCCATAACCCGGCCGGGTTTAAACGCCAGCTTGCTGCCATCACGGCCAGCGGTGACAGGCGCCATTTGCTCACCCGGATTAAAGCGCCCACTTTGGTGATCCACGGCACTCATGACCCCATTTTTCCGCTGACAGCAGGTCAACAAACCGCCGCCGAAATTCGCAAGGCAAGGCTCAAAATCGTTGAAGGTCTGGGCCATGACTTTCCGCCTGTGCTGATGGGTAAAATGGCAAAGTGGATTGCCAAGCACGTGAAAAAAGCCGAACTCAAACGACTAAAAAAGAAACGTAAGAAAAAGGCAACGACTGAGCAAGTAGAGCGACTATCAACACAAACGAACAAGCCCGACCCGACGAATTAAGCCCGGCATGAAATATTCGCTTTTCTTATATGTCACTTTCCCGGTATGCTTACAACACATCAGACCAGTTCAGATCATCAACATGAAAACACGTATTACCGACTTGCTCGGCATAGAAAAACCCATTGTTTTACCCGGCATGAGCTGGATCTCGGTTCCTGAACTTATGGCGGCTGTGTGCAACGCCGGTGGACTGGGGATTTTGGCCACCGGACCATTGACACAAGAACAAACACGCCAGGCCATCAACAAAATTCGCACCCTGACCGACAAACCCTTTGGCGTTGGGATCACCTTGCTGATGCCCGGCGCAAAAGAAAATGCCAAAGTCGCTTTGGCTGAGCAGGTGCCGGTTATTAATTTTTCACTGGGCAAAGGTGACTGGATAGTAGAAGGCGTAAAACGCTACGGCGGTAAAACCATTGCCACTGTGGTCACCGAAAAGCACGCACTGGCTGCACAAAAAAGTGGTGCCGATGCCCTGCTGGTCACCGGTCATGAAGCCGCTGCCCATGGCGGTGAAGTCACGTCGCTGTGCTTAGTGCCAAACATTGTTGAACTAGTCGATATTCCGGTGATAGCTGCTGGCGGGTTTGCCGATGGCAAAGGCTTACTGGCTGCATTGGCATTGGGCGCTGATGCCGTAGCCATGGGCTCTCGCCTGGCTACCAGCACGCAAAGCCCGGTCCATCAGAATGTCAAACAAACGGTGGTCGACAAAAAGGTGGCGGACACCATTTACTCTAAAAACTTCGATGGCCTGTATGCCCGGGTCATGAAAACCCCGATGGCAGAAAAAGCCACCCGCCGTCCAATGAGCCCCATAATAGCGGTCTTTAAATCCTTCAAAGCGTCAAAAATGGTCGATATGCCACTGTGGAAATTGCTACTGGGATTACTGGCCCAGTTCGACAAAATCCGCATGCTGACTCTGTTTGGTGCCGCCACAGAAAAACTGGAGGCCGCCACTGTAGCAGGCGACCTGGAAAACGGCGTACAGTTTATTGGCCAGTCTCAGGGGATGATCCGCGATATCGAACCCGTTGAAGTACTGATGGAACGCATTATGGTTGAAGCAGAAGCCGAGCATGCCCGGATCAACAAACTCCTGATGCAATGACCTTAAGTTCAAACTCGCTCACGCTAAACAGCGATGCATGTTAGCCAAGCGATGGGGTGCGCTTAAAGGGTTGTCTGTGTAATAATTGACTGTAATTAAAACACTTAACCTTATCCAGACACCCAGATGCAACAGGTAATCGACATCCAGTGGTGGCAGCTGGGCTTATTCAGCCTGACCTTGTTGCTGCCCTTTACCATTAACGCGCTGTACCAACTCAAGATTGGCAAAGAAGCCGTTATCGGACTCATCCGCATGGTCGTGCAGTTATTACTGGTCGGTCTGTATCTGGAGTACCTGTTTACCCTCAACAACTTGTGGGTAAACCTGGCCTGGTTATTAGTGATGCTGCTGATCGGTTGCAGCGCAATTATCAGTAAAGCCCGCCTCCCCAGGCGACCCTTATTTCTGGCCGTCTTTACAGGTTTGTGTGCAGGACTGTTACCTTTGCTGGGCTTCATCACTGCTGTGGTTATCCAGCCAACCCCGTATTACCATGCTCAGTACCTGATCCCGCTGGCAGGCATGTTGCTGGGTAACAGCCTCAATGCCAATATCGTTTGCCTGCAACATTTCTTCGACGCCTTTAAAACTCGCTGGTCTGAGTATGAAGCCGCACTCTCACTGGGCGCCCCGGTGCGCGCAGCCACCCAGCCCTTTGTACAAAACGCCTTGCAAAAAGCACTGGCGCCCATTCTGGCTACTATGGCTACTACCGGACTGGTTTCACTACCCGGCATGATGACCGGTCAGATCCTTGGCGGCGCCAGCCCCATGGTCGCTATCAAATATCAGGTGATGATTATGATAGCCGTCTGGGTCATGATGAGTGTGTCTATCACCACGTGTCTGTTTATCACTGTACGCAACGTGATCAGTCCGCAGGGCAGGTTAAATTCTGAGTGCCTGGGACAGAAAGCAAACAAACAATGCTGAGGTTGAAAGTTGTAATGCTATGTATAGCTCACTGCTGGTTGCGAAGGCGCAAAACAAAAAAATGAGCATGGCATTCAACCCCGATATTGGATCTTGTTCAGAGCCAGACTCTTGGAGATATGCACCAAATATCAATTGGGTGATTTCTGAATAACATAACCTGAGACTCTGCGCCAATGGCTCACTTGTCACTGTTAGCGCTTCCCACCTTCGTTTAGTGCAGCGTTTATATTAAATGGCCATCTGGCCCTAGAGAGCCAGAAAGCAGCAATAAACCAGTTTAGTGCTCACATTGCCTTCTATGGAATCAATAAGCCGCTTTGTTACGTCTCCCTAATTCCAGGCATGGTTATTCCCAAAGCCGCAATCTTGCCTGGAGCGTTTAAATACACTTTTCATCCAAACTTTCCTGTTTTTTGCCGTTTTTACCTGCTCAGGTAAAGGATGAATCAACAGTAGATAGTCACCGGTTGCCATATCTTTGTCATTAAACGAGGGCAAGTTAGCATCTGACACCATAACAGGTTGAACAACGCCTATCCTACTATCGCTGCGTAATTTCAGCCTCTCAACGGTGCCCAAGCCCGATGCCGAGTGGAAGTGGCCGTTCAAATGAACCAGTTTATGCTCCGGATGAGCAGCCAATGCCTTATCAATTGACTCAGCCATCGTATCATCGCGTACCACCTGAGCATGGTAAGTATTCAGATTAGGTTTAGCCCGCTTTGAGTGCTTGTCAGTGCTTTTGCCGCCAAGCTTGTTACCCATTAACCCGGTGAATTTTTCAAAATAAGCACCTTCCTCGGGCATATAAAACGAAGCAGCGATTTGACTTTTTCGTTGGGCTGGCACTTTATCCAGCACACTGAGACCTTCTCTGCCGGTACACACAACGATGTCTTTTGGTGCATTGGCAGCAATGACTGGCAAACCACGTTGTTTTGCCATTTCTAGCAATGGACGATAACTGCTTTTATAGTTTTCCCAGGCGCGACCAAAATGACGAAGAGACCACTCACCTATCTTGCCAGCCATATAATCATCAACAATTGGCTGCACATCACGTTCAAATTGTTCCATAGATAAAATTACTTTCTCACCGCTGTCCAGCATACTTTGATAAATCACAGCCTGAGCCAGGTGATTACCGGGGTGGCCATGGTTTTCCCCAATAAAGACAACATCATAGTCAAGAAGCCCGTCATTACTGAGGCTGAGATCGACTACAATGGGCTTGCCACTTCTTACATCAATGAGCTCATAGTCATACAAATTAACCAACGGTCGGGTAAGCTGCCACCCTGCTTGCGTAGCAACGAGTTTTTGTGAGGGTAACGAATTGTGTTTAATTGAACACGCACTTAAAAAAGTAAAGATGATGACAATACAAGCCGTACGAAGTTTGTTCACGAGACACTTTCCTCTTGAAAAATAATGCCAAAATATTTGCCGTAACAGCATGACTGATGCCTGACAGCCAATAAAAGCACCAAGCGCTTGATCTTAGCCTTTCTATCGCTCGTATCGATTTTTGTTCGTAAATTGCATAAGCAAGTTATTCTGGTTCACTACGCACAAGTTTACGCGTATATCACAGAGCGTAGCCGGAACTAATCCATTGCTCTGGCGCTAACCCAGACATCCATATACGGTGACGAAGACATGAAGATATTCTATAAAGACTTGGCAACAAAAAAATTGACAAGCTGGTCATAAACTCGCTGGATCAGGCGCTATATCAGGCAATGGTCATCATAAACGGGGCTGAGCACATCGTCTGGAAAAATGAAAAAACAACCTTACTAACCAGAAACTTAACGGAAATGCGAGAGCACTTCGAGCATTTTGATATTCCTGAAATAGTGCTCAGGCACGAAAGTGCTTACGACGAAATGATAGGGTCAGAGCCAAAAAAGAACAGCAACAGATTAGAGGTACCTCTCGGCAAAAACCCCTATGCTTTACCAAAACATTTACACTGAAGCTCTGGGTGAGACAAGCACACGTTTCTCGTTACTACAGCATCTTTGAGTGTCCCCGATGCTCCACCATGTATCTGCTCGAAGCGCTTTATTCCTGAAAACACCATGTTTTTTATTCATCAATCAGTTCATCTAAAAGTAAAACCAGCGTGAGTATTAAAGTGAGTAATGAGAACGCCACTGGTGGTGGCGGTGACTAAGCAAACTAATAAGTAACCGCTACATCACCGATTAGGCTGCTAAATTACCACGCTCCGGACGCTATTAATTAAAAACAAATACCGACCTCCCCCCACAGCCGTTCAGGGTATATAAAAAGCGTTCGGCGTTTACTAAAAGTCTATTTTAGACGCCCTTTCAGTATGTTAGGATTAACTAACTAATCAGTTATGCGAGTGTAGCGCAGCCCATGAAACCAAAATTATTTGTTCTGAAAATGCCGTTTGAAGATGGTCCCGGGAAAATGTGGATTTGTTCACATTGTGCATTAATAGAAGGGGCGTTGTCGGCCAACCCGCATTGGCTTGAGGCTGTGGATGTTAGTCGTATCGACTTTCCAAAACCACGCAGTGAAGTTGTTGCGCTTTTAGGTGAAGACAACCAGTGGCTACCTGTTCTCGTTATAAATAAGCACAATACGATGACTGATCCAGTGGAGATAATTAATTATCTGGCAGCAGAATTTGGTGGTGCCAGCGTGCACCCCTAATTAAGTGGTGATGACCTAAAAGCCTGGTCCAGGTTAGTTATGGTTATTGCTTATACCGAATATAAGACTGACCACACAAATCGACTTCCCAGACTTGGGCTGTTTAGAAAGGAGTTTCTGTTGGAAAAAGTGCTAGTAAGTGCCTGCTTGCTTGGTAGCAAAGTTCGCTACAATGCCAGCTGTTTGTCGATCCCCGAGGCTGATTTACACTGGCTTCAATCAAGTGTGACACTGGTTGCGCTTTGCCCTGAAGTATCGGCAGGGTTACCCACGCCCAGAGCGCCTGCCGAAATCATCGCGGGGCAAGGTCTGGATGTGCTCAAAGGCTCTGCCAGGGTAGTTGAAAACAATGGGACTGATGTCACTGCCCCCTTTATTAAAGGCGCACAGAACGCTCTGACACTGTGTCAGCAGCAGCGAATAAAATACGCAATACTGGCACAGGGGAGCCCTTCCTGTGGCAGTGCAAAGATTTACGATGGCACATTTAATGGTGTCAAAGTCGATGGTTCAGGCGTCACTGCGGCGTTACTGGTCAGCAATGGTGTTAGAGTTTACAGCCAACATACCATATCCCAGCTACGAGAGTTGCTGCAAAGGCAGAACTAGCAACTGAGATAACATGGGATTTTGATCAATGCCTCAGAACCATATGATGAGACGTTTACCTAATCTACACCGGGAGGCGCTTTGTTTCGGTATTTATTCTTAACTTTAACTTTTGGCCTAATCGGTTGCAGTTCCTACGGTCCAATTCAGGGTTCTCCTGAGAACGGTGCAAGCGGGTATTCTGAACAACAACTGGATAAGGAGCTGTATCTTGTTCGCGTTGACGGTAAGAGTAACGAGTCATATGAACAATTAAGGCTGAAGTTGTTACGAAGGGCAGCTGAACTATGCCCCGGCTCATTTGCATTATCTGATTATACATTGCAGCAAGGGTTTGTTATTCATGCCATAAGGACTCACTGGCCATATGTCATGGCACGCCTGACATGTACTGGCCTTGCGATAGATAAGTCCGTATTATTTCACAATGATGTATAAACCAGACATCAAATGAGAGAGTAAGACGCCCGGCTAAAGCTGGTTATCTGATAACTTTAGCGAGCCAATGCGTCGATTTGATAAGAGGAACATGATTTATGAAAAAAGCGCTCAGTATTTTACTGTTATTACCTTGTTTGTCTTTTGCGAAGGCCCCAGAGGTACTCGAAAATGCAATGAATGGATACTTAAAAGATGGCAATACGGCTTTCATTACTCACCTTATAAAAGGGTCAGCGCTGGAAGATGAGAAGTCAGTCCTAACTCAAAGCAATATGATCAGCCAAATCGAGGCTTATTACGGTGCACTTGAATCATGGGAAGTCTTAGCTGATTGTCCGCTCACAGATAGGATCAGAACAACGTACTACACCATGTATTATGAAAATGGCCCTGTTTATGGTTACCTCACTACGTATAAGAAAAAGCAGGGTAATGAGGTAACAACCAAATTTTTATTCCACACAGAAGCAGAACGAATCCTGCCTTATACACCCATTCAAAAAGATCAAATATGTGATTCAAACAGCTGATATGGTGCCATAAACGCAAGCAATGAGCATCTGCCAATAGACTCTGAATGACTCAGCGACCGCGAGGCCTGTCCAGTTACGGCCTCATTAAACAAGCACCCAAATATACAGAGCAATTCTGCACACCGTACGTTTACTTTTTGCGTTATGCTGCGTCATAGCTGTGCGGATTAAAGCAACTCCCCAAACCAATGCGCAACATCAAAACACCTAAGATTAACAATGAATCTATTAATAACTTCATAGTTTTCTACATTTACTATATAGTTTTTTCAGGTACACGCTTACAATAGGCAAAAAACACTGCTAACCCAGTGCCTTTCGGGCCACTGTGAAACAGCAATCTAACCACAAAGCCTTTGGAGTACCCAAGTGACACACAAACCCATTTTCCCTGCAGCAGTCCTGCTCTCTCTTTTATTGAGTGGCTGTGGCGGTGGCAGTGATAACACGAGTGATACAAGTCAATCTACTTCGGTCGAAACCTTTTCCCTGAACACCAATATTAGCGGCTCTGGTAGCGCTACGCCAGCAACGCGAGACGTGCCCAAGGGAGGCACAGTTCATTTAGCGTTAGAACCAGACGAAGGTTATTACACGGACTCTGTTACCGGGTGTGGCGGTACACTCAATGGTGACCTGTATGTCATTGAAAACATGCAGGCGGCCTGTACTGTTAATATTGAATTTAAGCCTCGTGTTGCGATCAGTGAGCTTGAACTCGACCCCACACTTGCACAATGTTTGGGCGAAAATAACACCTATCAGTATGCCGACGAAGTCATTTTCTTATACTGTGATCAACCTATCAGTAACGCTGACACCATCAAGCACTTTAGAAAGCTCGAGTATTTAGACCTGCATAATCAAAACTTAGCAAGTCTGGACATCTCAGAAAACCTGGCGCTAAGCTCATTGATCATTTCAAGCCCACAGCTTTCGGCGCTTGATGTATCAAACAACACAAAACTCCACTCCCTGAGCGTGTATGACAGCCAAGTCCAGTCATTGGATGTATCTAAAAACACAGACCTGAACGACCTTAGACTAGGCAGTGTACAACTTAAAGCTCTGGATATCACACAGAACAAGCAACTCACTAACCTATCGGTAGATGCTGCTCAGTTAGCAGCGCTGGATGTGTCCAACAACCACGACCTGGTCTCTCTACGAATAAGCAGTCAGGCGCTATCCAATCTCGATCTCAGCACTAACCCAAACCTTGAAGGGCTGAGTCTTGAAAATACGGCAATAGCAGCCCTGGATCTATCGCACAATTCAGCACTCACTCGTTTATATCTTTTAGAAGCCCCGCTGAGCAGCCTGAGCTTAGCAAATCTGCCGCAGTTGAACAGTCTGGAAATATATGGCAGCCAGCTTACCAATCTGGACCTGACTAACGCGACACAATTGGAATATTTGGCGATATCCGGAAATCAACTTACCAAGGTTGATCTCAGCAAGAATAGCGCCCTGACAACGGTCAATCTATCCAGTAATGCCTTAACCACGATTGACCTGTCCAACAACCCTGTCCTGACCAATTTAAATCTGGCATACAATACGCTCACCGCTCTGGACTTGTCTGGGTTGCCTAACCTGACTGAACTCGATGTACAAAACAACCAACTGAGTATATTGGATATCTCGCACAACCCCTTGCTAAGCGCACTTCACTTATCGAACAACCAGCTAACGCAACTGAACTTCCCAGTGAATTCGACACTCACTGAACTGGCAGTTTCTGGTGACGATTTGACCGAACTGGATTTTTCAAACTTCAAAGCACTTACAAAGCTATCTGCTTCAGGCTCCCAGCTGAAAACAATTACACTAAACCAAAACACAGACCTGGAAGAACTCACGGTATTCGCAAATAGTTTGCAACAGTTAGATGTTTCCAACAATACCAGACTCACCAGACTACAAATCGAAAGTAATGCACTCGATACACTGGACATAAGCGAAAACACGTCACTGCAAACACTGCAAATATATGACTCGCAACTCACTGCACTGGATACTTCTAAGAATACTTCGCTGACGGAGTTGTATGTCTTGGCGTGGGGTATGCAAAACCTAATTACTCGTAATAACCCATTACTTGAGAAGTTGACAATTAAAAGTGATCAGATCACCACGCTCGACCTATCCAACAACACACAGCTAGAACAGCTGACAGTGTATGCCACACAGCTAACTCAGCTGGATGTTTCTGCTACTCCCGACTTAAAAGGGCTCAGAGTAAACAGTGCTTATCTGGACGACCTGGCATTCTCTCACTTAAAGCAACTTGAACATCTGGAGCTAGGCTCTATGCCTGTGAGCACATTAGATTTATCCGCTCACCCTAAGCTCATTGAACTCGACCTTCAAAGTTTACCCCTTAACAGTCTTGATCTGTCTAAAGCTCCTCAACTTGAGCTTCTGACTATCTTGTGGTCACCACTTACCAGCCTGGATCTTTCGCACAATGCCAAACTGACGTACCTCTCAGTCAATAACAATGCACTGGAAACATTGGATATCTCCAATAACACAGCGTTAACTAACCTATCGGTAAGCGGCAATACTCTTGAGCACATCGACTTATCTCACAATACACAACTAGAGTTTGTGAATTTGTCTTATAATCAACTTACACAATTGGACATTGCCAGCAACGAGGCTCTGTTTTACCTGGATGCCGATAGCAACCAACTGACTTCAATGCATATTACAGACCTGCCCGCGTTAGAAGTCTTGTATCTGAGCGACAATGCACTAGACACATTACACATCACTGATACGCCTTCTCTGTATTACCTGTATGCCGATCACAACCTATTGACGTCATCGCATATTGCGGATCAATCCGCGTTAGAAGCGGTATATCTGAGCTACAACGCATTAGACACATTGAAGTTCACTAATACGCCTTCTCTGACCCATCTCTATGCCAATGATAACTCACTCAGTTCAGTTGACCTATCAGGCATCGGCGCGCTCAAAACACTGAAGCTTGCTCGCAACCAATTGACGGAGCTGGAGCTATCAGCTACCTCAATACTGGACACTTTAGATGCCAGTTCGAATCAACTCACTAATCTGGACCTGAGCAACAACCCTGCGCTTACTTCCCTGAATGTGGAAGACAATCAACTGGCCTCTTTGACTTTGAGCAGCCAGGATTCTCTCACTGAATTAAGGGCAACAAACAACCAGCTGACAGAACTCAACCTATCGTCCAGCCCGTCTCTCGTTACCCTGGAAGCAGACAACAACCTGTTGACGCGCCTGGATACCACCGCAAACACGAAACTCTCGTCAATTAATGCAAACTTCAACCAGTTGACCCAGCTTGACCTCGCATCCAGCTCAGCTTTGGCGAACCTGTCTGTCTATGGTAACCAGCTAAGTATGTTAGATGTATCTGGTCAAACTGAGCTTGTCTATGTTGATGCAAGAAGTAACAATATCGCTCAGCTAAACATCAAAAATAGTGCCGCATTGCAGTACTTACTGGCAGAGAGCAACCAGCTAACTGCGCTAGATACATCGGATAATAGTGCGCTGATAGAGCTAAACCTGGTCGATAATCAGATCACATCACTCGATGTAACCAATAACAGCCAGCTAAACTATCTCTTTTTGCATTACAACGCTTTGTCACACATAGACGTCAGTGCAATTGATCAACTGTACCACTTGACACTCGACTCAGGTGTAACTTGTACGGGCGACATGTGTTCAGCAGCCTATTATTACTATTACTAATCTGCTCAGCAGTGACTGGCACACAATGTGTGCCAGTTACTTAACTAACAAATAGCCAACCAGCAACCGCAGTCCATTGCACACAGCGTGTCGCTTAACTTCATCCACAACTATTCCGCAGATAAGCAAATTAAACGTATGATTGCGCTCAATCTGTCGGGCTAAAAATCGCTACCGGGCGAGCTAGTCAATCAGAAAGCACCACTTTTTGTTACTTAACCTGGCCCTACGTGCCATCACTAAAGAGTGATTCCCCCCCTTCTGATCCGTCTGGTTGTATTATTCAGCTGTTATTCCAAATGGATGGAGCTAGTTACCTGATCTCATTACCATTTATGGCTTGTAATACAGCACCCGATTTGGAATAAATGCTCTAGTAAAAATTGACAAAAAGCAGAAAAAAGGATGGTTAAAAATAAAAAATCTACACATTTCTTCCTTATTTCATTCCTACACTAATGTTGGAATGGCAATTTTTTATTCCACACAATAATGACCTTTCTGACCGAATGTGAGGAAGGCGATACACACTCTCAATTACGTTATTTGCACAGCCATACCAGAGCGCTACCCAAGCAGGTTTGGCTGTTAAGGAACCTATCCATGAAATCAAGACAATTTTGGCGATGGTTACTGCCCTTGTGCTTATGCTCTGCACTGGCCCAGGCGGATACCAACACACTGCCCACGCCACAGCAGTTAACTGCAAAAGTGCACAGTAGTAATCAGGTTGCACTGAGCTGGCAGGCCCCCGAAGACACCAGCAATATTAAAGGCTACCGTATTTATCGTGATGGCAAGCGTATTGCCCGTACCACACTGACTTTTTATCAGGATAACAGTGCAATGGCAGGCACTGAATACAGCTATTTTGTTCAGGCTTTTGCCAAAGGCAAAGACAAAAACAAGCTCATCAGTGATCCGTCAAATACCGAGACGGTCACCACCCTGTCGACCGACAGCAATGATGGCATGCGTAACGGCTCAGTGATCAATATTGGCATTGCTCGTCTGGTCGATTTGTGTGGCACCAATGATCTCAATGCCGTCCCCGATGACCAGCTTGACACCTGTATGGACAAAGTCATTGCGCACTATGAGTTGCAGCAGGGACTGGAAGATATGCAGGCATATGTTGCACGCTATCGTCGCCAGGAAGATCCGCAATTAATTGCCCTGGGCAAACGGCTGTTTTTCAGTAAAGCCTTGAGTCAGGACTACGATACCTCCTGTGCTTCATGCCATCACCCGGCGCAAGGCTGTGGCAGTGATGGTTTATCCTTATCCATTGGCGTCAATGCCGAAAACCCGGATGTGATGGGACTGGGACGTACCGATGGTAGTACGATCCCTTCTGTTGGACGCAGTTCACCTCAAATCTGTAACACCGCCTTATGGGTCAACAGCATGTTCTGGGACCAACGCGTTAAATTACGCCAGAGCAACCGGGAAAGCGAAGTCGGCCTGGTATCAACCGCACCGATTATGACACCTGAAGATGAGGTGACCCGACTGATGAACAGTCAGGTTGCAAATACCGATCCCTTGCGTCTGCTGATGGCACAAGCACATTTCCCGGTGACAGCCGCTGCTGAAATGGGCGACCCAGGCAGTTTTGAATCGCCGCAAGTCTACCGTGAATTTATCGCCTCTCGTTTATCCGATGAATGGAAAAGCCACTTTTCAGCAGCCTATGGTGATGAACAGGTAAACTTTTTGCGCATCGCCAGAGCCCTTGCCGCCTATCAGGCATCATTCCTGTTTATCGACAACCCGTTCTTCAACTATATAGAGGGCGATCTGGCCGGCCTGAATAATACCGAGAAACGCGGTGCCTTATTGTTTTACACCTCCGCAGGCTGCGCAAACTGCCATGATGGCGTGATGTTTACACCCGAAAAAACCCGCGGACCACTGTACCCGCAAATTGGCCCGAACGCCGTGGCAGATGGCAATGCTAAAAACCAGTTCCGTATGCCCAGTCTGTTGAACGTCGGGATCACAGCCCCTTATGGTGACAAAGGTGTCTTCCAGACACTGGAACGCGTTATTGAGCACTATAATGATGTAACTGGCTCTCTGGAAAGTTTCTATCACAATGTAGAAACCTGTCAGCTACCTCAATTTCAACATCTGACGACAGAACAATGCCGCCAGATTGTAGGCGGTGGCGAGGACTTTGTGCTGACACTGAATGCTCAGAATCGGGCCACCTCCGATCGCGGCGACGAAGCAATCATCAAACACTTCACCAGTGATGAAATTCATTATCTGGCGACTTTCCTGCGCTCACTGACCGATCCTAATGCGATGGCTGGCAGCAATGCCATAGAAGTCCTTATTCCACCTCGGGATGGAGGACCTGATGGCCATCAATTTGATGCCATAGATAAAAACGGCAATTCACTTTAACCTCCCAACCAAAAGGGCTGCACATCGCAGCCCTTTTTTAATACCAATTTCGCCTAAGACCTGTTCAATTTGAGAAGCAAAAATGACGCTAACAGCGTTAAAAATTTCTCATTTAGAACAATATAAAATCACATTAACCCGTCCTGCTAAGCCCTACATATAACTCTCGGCATCATAGAAAAGCGGCTTCAGCGTCCCGCAATTTATAAACTTGTAAGTTAACTCACCTTCGCTGGGCACCCGCTTGGAGGTACGGAACTTTTGCAGACAAGCGCCAGTTAAATCAACGAAAATCAGATGATTGAAACTGGGCTTTTGCTGGATCTTATGCACATATATCCGCTCCGTTTTATTGATTTCTATGACGTCATATTCATGCCATTGTGAAGCAGGTTCCAGTTTACTGAGCTTGCGGGCAAACAGTTTATCACTCAATACCAGTTGTCGCTCGGGATACACCAAACGACCCCCACGAGCATAATGACCCTCGTATACATCGGCCATAATCGTCACTTCTTCGCCGCGCTCAAGTCGCTGTAAATTAAACGGCTCTGGCTTAATGGTGATGAGTTTTGAGTCACGAACCAGGCTCAGAAAAGCCACATCCGGATTTTCCAAACGATATACCACATGTATGTCGCTGGGTAAGCTGTATGATGGAAAGTTCGTAGCGTAAATACGGGAGCCTCTGTTCATCAAAGCCATCCCATGCTCCCCCTTATATGCAGGGTTAAGCGGCGGGGCTTGTTTTTCATCGGCTAAGGCCATGGCAGTAAAAAATAACGTCGCTAATAACAGAATCACGTGCATTGTCAGTGTCCTTGTGGTGTTTTCACTCAGTATAGCAAGCAATCACAAACACACTCGGGACGGAACCGCCATAATCCCTCTGTAGCCTGGAATATTTACACATTGCACAAGGCAACCTGTGTACAAATCCAGTTCCAATCACCCGTTCAAGCAAAGCAACACACAAAAAAGCCGCTCAGACTCAGTCTGAACGGCCCATTATCAACGTTGCCAAAAAGTGTATCGGTTATGGCTTAACCGGGATAAGGTTAAAGTTCTCTAGTCGGCCTTCCAGGTTGCGGTGCGCTTCAATCTCAGCAAAGAACGCCTGGCCATTGCGTGTCGCAGGCTTAACGACTGAGTAAAATACAAAGTTCAGACCTGCAACAACCTGTTGCTGTGCAGCCAGGATGTCATAATGTACGCCAACCAGCGACTCTATCTGCTCTGCAGCCGCTTGCTCAGCCTCAGTGAAATCATCACGCAGTGCAACACCGTCGAATGAACCAATAGGTGGCACAAGTACAGGGCGGCTTAATACGCGCTCTGCTGTTTCTGTGTACTTGTCATCCAACGCGTGGATCACGATAACTTCAAGTTTGTTTACTTTTGCCACATCCGGTGCAACAACCGGCTCAACCAAACAATAAAACGCATAGTTAGTGCCATTCACCAATTGCGACTGACCAGCCAATGGGGTGATTTTAACACCGTCACGCTGATTGATGTGCTCAAACGCATTGATAAAGTCTTTGCTGAAATCTTTCGCCAGTACAACTGCACCATAGGCGCCCAGGTTATGAACTGTTTGAGACATAATAGTTTCCTTATTATTTCCAGTAATCCCGCACCATGCGGGGCTTATTCAACTGGCCCTCAGTGTAGATGCGAATGAACCGCTTTGTGGTATCAGTTCAGTATCAGTTTGGTATCAGTTACCCAACCTTGAAACCTAAGCCATTAGGGTGAAAAAAAGCTGACAGCCTGTAGCATAATCTGAACACCTGAAGTGTTAATGGTATGTGGTAAAAGGCGCCAATGGCTGCTAGCCTTTGATCCCAAATTCAGTCAGGAGCACCTCAATGGACGGCAGAGTGAAACTCAATTGTCATCGGCTCAAGGAACTTAGAAAAAGCCTGGGCCTGAGTCAGGAAAAATTGGCCTGTGCTTGCCAGGATCAGGCTCTGTGTGTGTCTATAGCCACACTGAAACGTGCCGAATGTGGCAGCCGCGTCTATTACCGCACCGCTGGTGACCTGGCGCGCTTTTATCAAATCCCGGTTGCAGAGTTGCTCAGTGAGCAATCCAGTTAACCCTCTGCAAGCCCACAGTCGCCTGCAATAACGGCCTCGGCAAACAACAAAGGGTGACAAAAATTGCTATGTTGGGGTAAATCTTGTACTCTTCCGGCCCGCATTCTTCAGAGTACACTATCATGAGCTTCAGCAGTCTCGGCTTATCTCCAGAAATCAATCAAGCCGTAGCCGATCAGGGCTACTCAACGCCAACCCCCATTCAGGAGCAAGCGATCCCCGCTATCCTGCAAGGGCGAGACATCATGGCGGCAGCCCAAACCGGCACAGGTAAAACCGCAGGCTTTACCCTGCCAATGCTGGAACTACTCAGTAAAAAACCAAAGGTCCAGGCCAATCAGGTCAGAGCGTTAATCCTGACACCCACACGCGAGCTGGCCGATCAGGTCTGGCAAAGTGTTGAGCTGTACAGCAAACATCTGACCTTATCTTGTCAGGTTGTCTATGGCGGGGTCAAAATCAACCCACAAATGATGAAGTTGCGCAAAGGCGCCGACGTGCTGGTTGCAACGCCTGGCCGACTGCTCGATTTGTACCAGCAAAACGCTGTGAAATTTGATCAACTGGAGATGTTTGTACTCGACGAAGCTGACAGAATGCTGGATATGGGGTTTATTCATGATATCAAACGTCTGATCAAACTACTGCCACAGCGTCGCCAGAACCTGCTGTTTTCAGCCACCTTTTCGGATGAGATCCGCAATCTGGCAAAAGGCCTGATCCAGGATCCGGTTGAGATATCCGTGGCACCGGCAAACAGCACCGCCAAAAGCGTGACCCAGTGGGTTTACCCCGTTGATAAAAGTCGCCGAACGGCACTGCTCAAACACCTGCTAACGACCCATGACTGGCAACAGGTACTGGTCTTTACGCGCACCAAACATGGGGCCAATCGCCTGGTACGGGATCTGGAGAAAAGCAAAATTAACGCGGCGGCCATTCATGGTAACAAGAGCCAGAGTGCACGTATGAAAGCACTGGCGGGCTTTAAGAGTGGTGAGTTGCGTGTGCTGGTGGCCACCGACATCGTCGCGCGAGGCCTGGATATCCAGGAGCTGCCACACGTTGTCAACTTTGACTTGCCAAATGTGTACGAAGATTACGTGCATCGAATTGGTCGTACTGGCCGTGCTGGCGCGACGGGCGAAGCCGTTTCCTTTGTCAGCGAAGACGTCGCCAGTGACTTGTTTGGCATTGAGAGACTGATCCAACAACTGATCCCACGGGTTGTTGAACCGGGCTTCGAGCCACAAAACCCGGTACCTGAGTCGAAGTTGGACACGCGCCCCATTAAACCCAAAAAACCTAAAAAGCCCAAGAAGCCGAAAACCGACAAGGCTCAGCAAGGAGGGCAAAACGGCCAGGCCAACAAACCAAAAAGCAATCAAAAGCCGCACTCAGGAAATGACAAACAAGGCGCGCCAAAACGTCGCAGAAGACGCCTGGCTCCTCGCAAAGCACAATAAAAGTAAGACACTGTGGGCTGGTAATGTTACACAGCCGCCCACAACTTGTTTCATTTCGCTAACCCGACCCTACAAGTTGACAACCCCCTTTGCTTGCTATACGTTGAAATTCCCTTTTTGGGGGAAATTGAGTATCAAATATGTATACAAAACCAAAGGACTAACCATGAAACTGAAGATACAAAAAACCAAACTAAAAAACCTGTCTAAAGACAAAAACACCCTCGATGCAAAACGAACAGCCCAAGTTGCAGGTGGCTGGTTTGAACCAGAAACAGACAACTGTCAAAGTGACCCTTACTTTTGCCAATCGAAAGGACATTGCACTGCTTTAGGCTGCCCTACGTATCAATGCCCCACCAGACAAGGCGGTCCTATGTGCGGGTAGTGTGAGAACTAATATCACCAATAATACCTAGTAACAGCGGGGCCCTTGGCGTGTGGCAGGGCCTCTTCTTACACTTTATAAGCGTATCAAGTACATATACCGTTCCTGCCGAGTGGCAACAGATACCCAACTAAAAAACACCTTGAGACGCCGTATCGTGATAAAATGAGTTTTTATCCAGATATGAAGTGTGCCATGACCAGCAGCCCCAATTCGACCCCTTTTTCTGATACTCAGCTATCTAGTGCTTTACTTGAGAATCTCAGCTCACTTGGCTACCACACCATGACCGACATCCAGGCACAGACACTGCCACAGATCCTGGCCGGTAAAGACGTCATCGGCCAGGGAAAAACCGGCTCGGGAAAAACGGCAGCATTTGCCCTTGGCCTGCTACATAACCTCAAAGTTAAGCGCTTTCGGGTGCAGGCTCTGGTTGTTTGTCCCACCCGGGAGCTGGCAGATCAGGTCGCCGTGGAGATCCGTAAACTGGCACGTGCTATTCATAATATTAAAGTGCTGACCTTGTGCGGCGGCGCCCCGATGGGACCGCAAATAGGCTCTCTGGAGCACGGTGCGCACATTGTGGTTGGCACACCCGGACGTATTGAAGAGCATTTACGCAAAGGTCGCCTGAATTTAGATGAGGTCAATACCTTTGTGCTGGATGAAGCCGACCGCATGCTGGAAATGGGCTTTGAAGAAGCCCTGGATTGTATCGTGTCGCACTGCCCACAACAGCGCCAGAATTTGTTGTTTAGTGCCACTTACCCGGCGAAAATCGAACAGCTGGTAGGCCACATTATGCGTGACCCGGTCAAGGTTGAAGTCGTCGCACAACACGATCATAGTACCATAGAGCAGCATTTCTATGAGGTGGCCGACAACAACGAGCGTGACACTACGCTGCATAAATTGTTAAGACAATTTCAACCCAAGGCTGCAGTGGTGTTTTGTAATACCAAAGCCCAGTGTCAGGACATCAGCGAGCTGCTTCAAAGCTATGGTTTTGACTGCGCGGCCCTGCATGGCGACCTGGATCAGAAAGACCGGGATAAAACCCTGGTACGCTTTGCTAACCGCAGCTTAACTGTGCTCGTTGCGACCGATGTTGCAGCTCGAGGCATAGATGTGGATCATGTCGACATGGTAATTAACTACCACATTGCCCACGACCCTGAGGTCCATGTACATCGCATTGGCCGTACAGGTCGCGCCGGAAAAACCGGGGTAGCCTGCTCGCTGATGAGCTACAAAGAATCCCACAAAGTGAATATGCTGGAGGACTACCTCGACTTGCGTATTGAACCCACTGCACTGCCGGGCGAGCAGGTACTCTCAGCTCAGATTAATCGCGCGCCTATGATCACGATACAAATTGATGGCGGCAAAAAAGCCAAGTTACGCCCGGGCGACATTCTTGGGGCACTGACTGCCAACCAGGCCCTACAAGGCGATCAAATCGGTAAAATCAAAGTCACCGCCATGTCCTCCTATGTTGCGGTGAAGCGCAAATACGCCAATCAGGCAGTCAAAATGATCAGTGAAGGGAAAATGAAAGGCCGTAATTTCCGTGCCCGTAAGCTCACTCGCTAACGATCCTAGTTCTTTTAAGTGGTGGCGGCTTATCCATTAAAGCCGCCACACGCACTCTCATTTGGCCCAACCGCAAAGACACGATTGCGAATTATTTTCATTTACTGTTTTCATTACAGTTTTGTTATGATATAACACACGCACTGAATGATTGGAGAAGAAAATGAAGCCAGATATCCACCCTGATTACCACTTAGTTGCCTTTCACGATACCTCGGTAGACAAGTATTTCATTGTTGGTTCTACTATCAAAACCGACCGCACAGTAGAAGTAGATGGAGTGACTTATCCCTATGTGCCTATCGATGTGTCGAGCGAGTCTCACCCTTTCTACACAGGTAAACAAAAGCTGGTTGCCAGCGATGGCCGTGTTGCACAGTTTAACCGCCGCTTTAAGAATCTGGCTGGTAAAAAAGGATAATCACCATGAAAGTACTCAGCTCGCTAAAAAGTGCCAAGTCTCGTCCAGGCTGTCAGGTAGTTAAGCGTCGTGGTCGTGTGTATGTGATCTGCAAAGATAACCCGCGCTTTAAAGCAGTACAGGGCAAGAAGAAAAAACGTAAAGGATAGGCTTAGCGTTTTATCGCCGGCAACACAACGCTGTGTTGCCGGCGATTAAATATTTCACAGAAAAGTCAGATAAAAAAGACCGGCTCTCATTATTCCAACAGGCCTTGTTTTAAACAATATTAAATTCCTGCATTATCAGAATAATCTAATTACCAATGCGTTGGTGGCAAAGGACATGTAGTCGACAAACAGCGCCACTGCGGCTGATATTTATCCTCAACGGTCAATATAACTTTATTAGAAATATTAAGCTGCACAGTCCCTTCATGCCATATCTCCGGGTTATTATATAAATCCAACTCCTCGCCACTGACCGATAGTTCAATAAACTTACCAGACAAGCTAGATACAGCTTGCTTGATATATTTACCTAAGTCTTTGTATGGGACACCGGTATCTACTCCACTGAGAATAAGCGTGCCGTCCTCAAGGTAATCATCCAGCGCGAAAATCTTACGGTTGTATTTATTAATATTAGAATTTATCGAATTATTAATGTAGTGCTTCAGTTGGTTTTCTAAATCATCTTCCAGCTTGTTTGTGACCCAGGAATTAAACAGTGGGATAAAGTCAAAAAATGAGTCTACATCAACACTGACACGGATCGAATCACGAATACTCTGGCTGAACCTTGGGGTCAGTTGACCATTGTAGGGATCATAATCGGCATCAACAAAGATGGTGCCTGAGGTAATTTCAACCGTTGCTTTGGCAAATATAGATTTACTCGCTTTTGCCTTTGCATACACCTTAAAGCCACCAATCTGAGCTGAAAACGTCCCGTTAGAGTTGCCAACCACCTTTACTTTCATAGGACCATTGATATTAAAGGTAAACTGGTCCAAACTTGCTTTCCCTCGGAGCTCATTCGCAATCGCCGCTCTCATTTGTCCACGTAACTGATCTTTCATACGCGCATACTTGCGCCCATATTCACTCAATGACTCCATAGAGTCTAAACCGCGTTTCGTATCCTGCACCATATATTGTCTGTTACCATCCTGATATACCGCACTACGCTTAGTAATAAAACTAAACTCAGGATGCATATACTGAGTCCAGTGCCCATACGCAAAAGCGCAGGGGATATTCAATAAGAAAAGAGCTAAAGCAATAAATCTGTACATATTAAAAACCTCCTAGTAACGAAAAAAGACACTCATTTTTAACACAAAAAATACACATGTAAAGAAAAATCAATTTGCTAGTCACAAAAGTTACAAGTAATTAGACGTTGGTTCCATGAAGAGATTTAGAACGACTCATAGCAAAAGAAGGGAGGCTGATATAAAAACGAAGAAAGCAATATCAGAAAAGAATTAATACTCGCCAAAACTGGCATGTAAAAGTTTGTAAACATTAACGGTACATTAAATCAAAACTAACAACCGGGGTCTACGCTGAAAGAGAAACAACAAAAAGGACCTGTAATTATGGTAAAAACTGCACATCAACGTACTCCTTCTGACGTCACCGTAGACATGAACCCGATGCTGGATATCGTATTTATTCTGCTGATTTTCTTTATTGTCACCGCCAGTTTTGTCAGAGAAAGTGCTCTGCCACTCAACCGGACGGAGCAAGCGGTCACCTCTGTGGTACCAAACCTGACGCCAGTATTTTCAATCGATGCTAAGAATCAGATCTACCTGAACAATCGGCAAATCGACCTCGACAGTGTCAGTATTAACATTGCCCGCCTCGGCGCAAAAGGGGATATCACCAGCATCAGTTTGCGAGCACACCCTGACAGCCAGCATGCTACGCTGGTTGCTGTACTCGATGCCATCAAAGACCAAACCAGTGCGCCAGTCTCTTTAGGCGAAACACTGAAATAAACTCAACGGAGGCCCGGCAGACATGTCGGGTCAACTCACTGTTTTGCGACCTGCACATACTTAAACCACTTTTGCTGTATGCCTGCCAGCTTGCCGTTACTACTGATCGCAGCAAAGCCATCCCGATAGCGGGCCACCAGGTTGGGATCAGAGTCAATATTGAAGGCAATACTGAGATTGGTATTAAGCTCTGTCAGCTCTGCAACTTTGTTTAGGGTGCTGAAATCCATACCCGCCTTGTTCGCTCGCTGCCAGATGGTTTCTTCGGTGCCAACCACCAAGTCCAGGCGATCTTTTTCCAGCATTTGTAGTAATTGCTCTTCATAACTGAGCGGTTTGAGATTTGAAAACTGTTGTTTTGCGAGGTATTGAGCGACATTAGAGCCCCGCAGTACTGCCACCCGATGCTGTTTAAGCAACATCAGAGCGTCTGATTGCACGGGAAAGCGACGTTTCAGGCCCCATAAATAAATTGGATCTGTCTGCACTTCCCCTATCCAGTGAAACAATGGACTACGTGCCTGAGTATGAACAATGGAGTAAATGAGCACATTTTCAGTCGTAACCGCTATCTGGTAGGCCCGCGCCCAGGGCATGACAGTAATGTCTGGCACATCACCCACCTGCTGGCACAAAGCATGCAGGACCTCGGTCATGAAACCGCCTAACGAGCCATCTTCATTTTTGATTTGATAAGGGTACAGGTACTCAGTGACCACCTGAACGGTTGCGCCGCTGGCTGGTTGCCCGGCGCTGAGACACAACGCCAGACACATGAAAAACATCCACTTCATAACGCCCCCGGTACAACAATGACCTTACTGTTAGTCTAGGGGCTCAGATTATTATTGCAAATTACGCACCATTAAATACCAGATGTGCTCATGTGGCCTGGGTTACTGCACCTTCTTCCAGATTTCCCGCTCCACAAACTTGCCATTTTCGTACAGCTCATGGTGCCACAAATCGCCTTCCACTTTGTAACTGAAGGCCATGGTCCTGCCCAGCAAAGAGGTGACGTTGCCGTACTCATAGGTCTCAATAAACCTGTCTCCCTTCAGCACATAAGTACCACCGCCAGCGTATTTGAACTTTCCCTGGCTCTGGGTGATATAGCTATGATGCGTAGGCGTGATTAACTTCACCGAGGTTAATTCCGGGGCTTTGGCGGAGACAATGCCCTCTTCCGTGGCATAGTGCCCTTCAACAAACTCCCAGCTACCCAGTAATGGATTAGCCAATGCCGAGCCGCTCAGCAGCGCCGTTAAGATCAGAGATTTCATACTAGTTCCTTGAATAACATAATGTACTTATGAGTTTTACATACCTGAGCCGGAAAAACAGTTGAGGATCTCTCAAGGCGGTACACGCAGCATATGGCCTGCCTACAGCATCAAGCGCCCAGATGCACCAGGCTTAAAATGCACATTTTTTACTCACCCCATGAAATAGACCAGACGGTGTTCAGGTCTTGTTATCAGACCCTGACTCACACACACGAGGCTGATATGAGCACAGCAAACACATCTCTATGCGCCCTAATTCTGTTCACCCTGACTGCATGCGGTGGAGGCGGCGGCGGTGACACAACCCAAACCAACGTCAGCAATAATACGAGCACTGAAACAAGTACAGATACATCAAACGATACAACCACCAATACGTCAGACAATAATGCAGGGAATTCAGGCGACAACACGAGCACAGATACAAGTACAGACACCACTGACACTGTGCAAGCCGAAGATACGGTAACGTATCAGCTTACCTTTACCAGAACCTGGGAAGCCGACAACTTTCCGACCAACTTCCCGGGGAATTCACACTTCTCCCCCCTCGTCGGCCTGACACACAATGCTGACGGCTTCATCTTTAAGCCCGACACCTCGGCGTCAGCAGGCATGGTAAGCATGGCTGAAACCGGTTCCAAATTTCAGCTTAAAGAGGAAATTAGCGCTATCCAGAATGCCGGGAATTCCAACTACCTGATTGACGAGTCGGGCGTTTCGGGCAGTGCCAAAAGCGTGACCTTTACGTTTGAAGCGAGTCAGGCGTTTTCGTTGCTCAGTGTGGTGTCTATGGTTGCCCCCAGTCCCGACTGGTTTATCGGCCTGGAAAGTTTGCCCTTGTTTACAGACAACCAATGGCTTGAAAGCCAAACGATCCAGCTGAAGGTCTACGATGCCGGCAGCGACAGTGGCACACGTTTTGGGTCAGCCAATCAGGCTACCAACCCTGCCGACCCCATAATGCTACTGACTAGTGACCCCGCGGACAGCGATTTTTCTGCCGGTGTGCACAGTGACTCAGGCGCCTATATTGGCATGATCGAAATAAAACTCATGCAATAATATCACCCCTGTGTTTTTCTCAGACGGGCAAGTTGTGATCTTGAAAAGCTGCCCGTTCCACGCCTCCCACAGTAAAAGTAAGTTTATTTTTCATTTGGTTAACTAAAAACCGAGTTCTTATTTTCTCACCTTCCTTGTTTGTCCTTATCGATCAGGACACCTTTTTGCGAATGCGTTGTTATAACCGGGCTAAAACAACAAATGGCAACGCACTAAGGGGCAATATTATGAAACTCTCCTCTTTTATACTCTGTACCACCTGTCTGGCACTTACTGGGTGTGGCAGTGATAACACCGTAACTCACACCTCACAACCTAAATCAGCAGCAATGCCCGTGTCGCTGAGCGAAACAAAGGAAACCATCCGCTTTGATATTAATACCGACTATCAAAGCTTACTTGATCAGGTCGTCGCGGCCGGGTTAACGGGCGTATCTGTCTATATTGCCACACCCGGCTGGTCTGCAACCTATACCAGCGGCCTGGCCAATCAGGACACTCAGGCCGCGCTTAACCCACAACATCTGTTCCGCATTGCCAGTAATACCAAGAGCTTTGTTGCTACACTCACCCATCTGATGGCTGCACAGGGGCAAATTGACCTGGATAGCAGTATCAACGCCTATCTGCCAGGCGACATTACTGCCCGACTCCCCAATACCAGCACTATCACAGTGCGCCACTTACTGCGACACACCAGTGGCCTGAAGGATTATCTGAGCGTGCCGCAGTTCTGGCATAAGACAAAAGCAGAGCCCGACCACGAATGGCAAGTGACTGAAATGCTGAGTTATGTTTACGATGAACCCGCACAGTTTGAGGTCGATAGCCGCTTTGACTACTCCAACACAAACTACCTGCTACTCGGGATCATACTGGATGACTTGCTGGGCTATGATCTGGCGATTGCAATCCGGCAACAGATACTCGAACCACTGGGCATGACTGAAACCTATTACTATCAGCGGGAACCTCTGGGCGCAGAGCTGGTTCACGGCTATGAACTGGAGGAAGGTACATTAAAAAGTTATCGACACATTAAACTGGGGTATCGGGCGGCAGATGGGGGTATGGTCAGTACACCCAAAGATCTCAGCCGGTTTTTCAGCGCCTTTGGCAAAACCCTGGCTCCGTTTACGGCTGCGATTAAAGCGCAAATGCTCAACAACCTGAGTACCATGGATGCAACCCGGGAGTATGGGGCCGGCATTGTGCGCAAAACAGAGCACAGTACTTTTGCGTCGTTATCAGGCAAAGTGGCCTACATGCATGGCGGCTACAATAACGGTTATATATCCAGAAGCTATTATTACCCACAAGAAGACGTGAGCGTCAGTGTGTTCTACAACCGCGTATTTGACCGCCACACAGAGCAGGACAAACATAAGATGGTCGAGAACTTTCGTGAAGCATTGCGCGCCAAAGTCTTCGCAGAACTATAAACACGCTAGCAGCCGGTGCTCAAACCGGCTGCTCCCTCACGCCTGACAGAGCCAGATTAGCAGATGACCTCAAGGGACACATCGCTGTGGCGCTCCAGATTCAGGTAAGGATCAATTGCCGCAGTCATGAGCGCGTTAATCTTGCCATCATAATGATGGTTTTCAACCGCCCCACTTTTTGACATTGTGATCAGATCCAGTTTTTGTACCGGCGCTTCGAAGTCGGCATTCGCTAGGTCAAACCAGACAACATTCAGCGTCCGGGCATTACTGAAATAGTAAGCCGGTTCACTGTGACTGGCATAAGTGGACCACAGCGTATTAGAGATATTTGGACTGTCACTGACCGTAAAGTTGTAACCCAGCGGTACAGACGTATTTGCAGCCACCGTTCTGGCCTGAGCCAGTGCGTCATCGATATGCGTAGGCGCGTCCATATGGTGCAGATAAAACGTTGCACGTTCAAATCGATCTGTTGAAAAAGCGCCCCCCGGGATGGTGTGGCTTGGGTTGCTGTTTTCCGCGGACCATTGCCAAGCCCAGTAATCATTGATTTTTAACTGCTTATCAAAGCTCGGCTCATTGGTCATTACCTGATAAGCGCTGCTTTCATAACAAACAAACTCCCCGTCTACCACTTCAATGATGGCTGAATTGCCAGTGACATCTGACACAGACAGGTGTAATTGCGCCGGTTTACCATCGCTGTTGGGGACCGCAGCGCCCACCAGCAAGATATCCTGTTTGCGAAACGTCTTCACAACGTCTTTTACAAAAACAAAGTTATCCAGCACATACTGTACCCACCGCAATACACTCAGTTGCTTTTTATGCGCACTGAAGGATACCTGACCATAGCTGGCACCAGAGTCATACAGCACATTCGCCACTAACCCCATTGAGTTCAGGCCATCTGACGCGGCCCAGCCACTGCGATCATCCCCAACCATGGCTACGATGCTGCTATACGCCGAGCACCATTTGAGCGCCTCATCCATACAGCCATCCGCTCCCGCCAGGCCGGTTTTACTCAGCCCCTTATCAAACGCAAAAAAGCTGGTTGGGAGTGGATACATCCAATCCATATTACGGGCCGTCGCCAGATAGTCACGCTGGCTATTATTAAATACTCGGGTACACATCTCACACCTCATTGTGTGCCATGGCTATCGTTTGATAGCAGGCTCTGTAGTTCTTTTCGCAGATACTAATCTGAGTTCACTCGTAAAAACATTACGCAGGATTACAGCCTGGATCTGAGCATTTACCCGCCAGATTGAAAATCTCTCATTTGCACTGTTCCCATAAACACGATTTTATAGACCTCTTTTTGATCGGTATTTCAGGGAAATGATCGCTATGATAGTTCGATTCAAGACTTTGCTGTGTGGTGTGATGTTAAGCATGCTGATGCTATCTGCCGACATCGCCAGGGCGAAGGACCAGGCAGCCATTTTGATGCCTGCGCCCACTTCACTGGTACAGTCAGGACAATCGCTTACGATAGATCGTCCGCTGGTGTTGTCGCTCACCGGTCTGTCTTCGCAGCGCAGTGCCTTTGTAAAAACTTACTATCAACAGCAGTTCTCTGATTTTGGTTATCAGGTTACGTCTGTCACCTCTAGATCAGCACTCCCCATTAGTGTCACTGTGCAAACTCCGCAAACCGGTACCAGTCAATATCCCCAGCTCAACCAGAATGAAGACTATCAATTGCGTATCAACCACACAGGTATTGATATCAGTGCCGTCTCTGATTTTGGCGCGCTGCAGGCACTGGCAACCCTCAGCCAGTTACTCTATTTTGCCCGTGACAGCCGTGAACTGGCCCTGTTGCAAATAGGCGACAGCCCCCGTTTTCCCTGGCGTGGACTGCTGCTCGACAGCGTCCGCCATTTTCTTTCTATTCCGGCGATTGAACGGCAGCTTCGCGGCATGGCTGCCGCCAAGTTGAATATATTTCACTGGCACCTGACAGATGATCAGGGCTGGCGATATGCCTCAACAGCTTATCCAAAATTGCATCAACTCGCGTCCGATGGTCAGTACTATACGCAGGCCGAAATCAAGCACATCGTAGAGTACGCCAGCAACCTTGGGATCCGTGTGGTGCCAGAGTTTGATGTCCCCGGTCACGCCTCCGCCATTGCGGTTGCCTACCCTGAACTGATGACACAGGTGAAGCCCTATCAAATGGAAGATGGCTGGGGCGTATTTGAGCCTTTATTGGATCCCAGCAAGCCTGAGGTATACGTCTTCATTGATGCAATCGTTGCAGAGCTGGCTGAACTCTTCCCGGACCCCTACATACATATTGGTGGCGATGAAGTACACCCAAAGCAGTGGCAAGAAAGCAAGCGGGTCCAGGCATATATGCGCACACATAAACTCAACACCTCCGCCGACCTGCAAGCGCATTTCAACACCAAAGTGCAGGCTATCTTACGCAGGCATAACAAAAAAATGATGGGCTGGGACGAAATATTTCACCCCGCACTGGACCAGGATGTGATGATCCAGTCCTGGCGTGGCAAAGCGAGCCTGAGCCAGATTGCCGCACAGGGGTATCCGGCGCTGTTATCCGCCGGATTTTACATCGATCAGCCTCAGCCAACTGCTTACCACTATCGCAATGAGCCGTTTGATACCGATCTGCACACAGCACATCCGCTCAACGACAACGAAGCCATTCAGGCCTGGGACTTCATAATGCCCAGGCTCAAAGGCAGTGCCGTACGTGGCAAACTGGTGCTGGTGTCCTCTCAGCAAACACTGAGTCATGTATACCTGCAGCTCAATGATCGTCCCTTTAAACAAGCCCGTCTGGATAGCCACCTAATTCCGCCCGGAGCGGGTTTATCACGACTCAACGCCACCATCGACAGCTGGATGGGCCCAACTCGTGCGGAGCTCACACTGAACCCGGGAGCAGGTTTAGCGGGCCGGATACTGATTGGCAATGCTGTCTATCCGGTAACGGGGAAATTAGATACACAGTTTACCCGGGCAGACTTTACCAACATGCCTTTCCAAAGTGCGATGAGCGCGCAAGCACAAGGTAATATTCTGGGTGGAGAAGCAACCCTCTGGAGTGAACTGGTTACCGAGCACAACCTGGATGTGCGCAGCTGGCCACGTCTATTTGCCATCGCAGAGCGCCTGTGGTCTGCACGTCGGTACTCCGACCCCGAAAACATGTACCACAGGTTGTTGCCCATCTCTGACTTTGCCGATGCCATCGGCCTGCATCATCAAAAGCAGTTCAGACAAGGACTTAAAAGGCTACTGGCAAAACACGATAGTCCGCACAACCTGGCTTTGCTGATGCGCTTTGCGGAGCAGCTTGAACCAGCCAGCTACTACACACGTCATCATATTAAGTATCAGCAAGGCTTGTATCACCAAAACGCACCATTAACACACTTAGTCGACTTTCTGCCGGTAGAAAGCCCGGCTCTGATCCGGCTCTATCAACAACTAACCCAATTCAGACAGGGCGACAGCAACGCATTGCAACACATCACCGAGACGCTAATAGCCTGGCAAGCAGACTATCGACTGCTTGCGCCTTTGCTCAGCAGCGCACCAGCTCTGAAGGCGCTCACCAAATTGCTGGAACAGGCCAGCGACATCAATAAAATTAGTCTCTCAGTGCTACGCAGTTGTAAAGCTGGTACGTCAATATCAGCCACCAGGGTTGAGCAATTTTCGACGCAATTGCGGGACATTCAAAGTCAGGCCTCGGAGATTGTCGTCGCGGCCGGGTTGTTCAGCGAGCATTTATTGGCAGCTTGCCAGGGCCCCGTCCGAGCTGAAATAGCAACGATTGATAGCCTTCATTAAGGCTCTATCAGATCATCTGGTGCAGTTAATACAGTCTGCACCAGCGCTCTGAGCCAGGTATTTTTTTCATCACCCGTTCGCTTACTCAACCACAACATTGCAATATCAAAATCCGGCACACGCAGCGGCGGCTCAAAGTATGTCAGCCCGGCATCCTCACACGCTAATTGAGCCATTTTTAGCGGTACAATGGCCACCAAGCGTCGCTGGCTGAGCAAGCGCTGTATGGTCAGGAAGTTGCGACTGGCGACCGTCACCCGGCGTGTCAGACCCGCCCTGGCAAGCAACTGATCGACCTGAGTTGTTAAACGGCCATCCGGACTCACGAGGGCATGCTCCGTCTGTGCAAAAGTAGTCATGCACATGGGCAGCTCTGTGGTAAATACAGCCGGATCCACCAGACAAACGTGACGCTCGGTGTACAGAACCTGACTGCTAAATGCCTGATCTGGTTCAGTGATACTGCCAATAACCAGATCCAGTTTTTCCTGTTCGGTCAGTGTCATGTAGTTACTACGATTCACGTTTACAAAACTGACTTGTGCATGAGGCGCGGTGGTGCGAATATGGTCGTATATCAAAGGCGCAAAATTCAGCTCAGCATAATCCGTCAGACCAATGCGACATACGCCTTCATACTGATCCGGAACAAAGTGTTTTTTGTGCAGCAAGCCATCTGACACCGTATCCAGCAGCTGCTCAATTAAAGGCGCTATCTGATGCGCATACTCTGTCGGCTCCATGGTATGCCCTTTACGCTCAAACAACTCGTCATCCAGAAGACGTCTAAGCCGTGCCAAAGCATGGCTCATCGCTGACTGGCTGACACAGCCCTGTTCAGCCGCCATACTGACGCTGCGGCAGCGGTATAAATAAGCGAAGGCAACCAGTAAGTTTAAATCTACCTGCCGCCATGGCACATCACTAAAGCGCATAACCCAATCCCATATTATTCATAGTCGCAATCAAAACTATTAATTTGAATCATTCTACGTCATTTTTTACTCTAGCGGCAGTTGTGATAACAGAGCGCGCATTGTTATGTTTGCTATTTTTAAAACCTTCTTTTTACTTGGCTGGGTAAGCTTTGGTGGTCCGGCAGCACACATAGGTTACTTCCGCCAAACCTTTGTGGAGAAACGCAAATGGCTGGATGACGCCGATTATGCTCAGCTGGTTGCGCTGAGTCAGTTTTTGCCCGGCCCCGGATCAAGCCAGGTCGGATTCGCTCTGGGCTACAAACGCGGTGGACTAAGTGGTGCCTGCGCGGCCTTCATCGGCTTTACGCTACCGTCAGTCATTATCATGGTTCTGCTGGCACTCATGGCCAGCCAGGTGACCGACACCAGTGTGTTTCAAAACCTGGTGCACGGGCTTAAGCTGCTTGCCATTGTGGTTGTTGCCGACGCCGCCTGGGGGATGTATAAGAACTTTTGTAAAAGCACCCTCACTGTCAGCGTGTGCGTTATTACGGCCATCGCCCTGCTGTTACTCCCGGGTATCTTTACACAAATGGCGGTGCTGTTGCTGGCAGCCCTGATTGGCGTCTTTTACCTGCGCGGCAATACCCAAAAGGCGCATTCCAGTGCCACTTTCAAAGCAAGCTGGCTGCCTTTGGTGGCGTTTGCGGGCTTATTTATTGGTCTGCCTTTTATCGCCCACCTGAACCCCTCAGCGGCCCTGCTTAATGACTTTTATCAGGCTGGCAGTCTGGTGTTTGGCGGCGGTCACGTGGTACTGCCACTGCTGCAAAACATTGTCGGTGACGCCCTCAGTCAGGATACCTTTTTGGCAGGATATGCCGCTGCTCAGGCAGTGCCCGGCCCAATGTTTACGTTTGCCACTTATCTTGGCTACGCATTGATGCCAGCAAATCCTGTCACAGGCGCACTGGTGGCGACTTTAGCCGTGTTTTTGCCTGGCTTTTTGCTATTACTGGGCGTGCTCAAAAATTGGCAACTACTCGCCAATCGACCCGCAGTGGCAGGCGCGCTGAGTGGTGTCAATGCCGCTGTGGTTGGATTACTGGTGGCTGCGCTTTATCAACCCGTCTTTACCAGTGCAGTGCATTCAGCACAGGATATTGCCCTGGTCCTGGTCGGCTTTTACCTGTTAAAACACCTCAAGTTACACATTGTCTGGCTGGTCGTCACCTTTATGGTGGCCGGAGTCGCTCAGGGGTTCCTCTGATATCATTTAACGTGGTGGTCTGTGGACCACCCGTATCGCTTATCACCCAATCTTGGCAAGATCACCCTCTTCAGGTTGAACTATCTCGTGTCTGCAACTAGCTTTTAAACGCATGATTGCAAACGCTCTGTGACTCTCTCAATTATTTTACCGAGGTAGGTGTATGGAAAGCTTCTTAGAAAAAATCGATATCAATCAATATTTACCTGTCGCCGTTGACTGGGCAACCAACCTGGTACTGGCATTATTAATACTGATCATTGGCATCTGGCTGGCGGGCAAAGCTTATAAAGCGGTTGTCTCTGTGGCGAATCGCTATGACAAGCTCGATGATACTCTGTTTAAATTTTTTGGCAGTGTTGCCAAGTACACAGTATTGGCCTTTGTCGGCATCGCAGTGCTCAATCGGTTTGGTGTACAAACCGCCTCTATCATTGCTTTGCTCGGTGCCGCCGGACTTGCGGTAGGCCTGGCACTGCAAGGCACCCTATCCAACCTCGCGGCGGGCGTTATGCTGTTAATTTTCCGCCCCTACAAAGTCAACGACTTTATCGACACAGCAGGACAATTTGGCAAAGTGACTGAAATTGATATGTTTACGACCATATTGCAAACCTTCGACAACCAACAAATCGTGATCCCCAATAGTCATATCTGGGGCAGTAAAATCGTTAACCACTCACACCATGCAATTCGCGGTGTCGATATGCGTTTTGGCGTTGCTTACAATGAAAACACAGATGAGGCCAGGGCTGTGATCCAATCCGTTTTGCAGGCGCACCCCCATATTTTGTCAGATCCGGCCCCATTTGTAGAAGTGGAGTCGCTCAATAACAGCTCAGTGGACTTTTTAGTCAGACCGTTTTGCGACGGCGCACATTATTTTGATGTGCTTTATTCCGTACCTGAGCAAGTGAAAAAAGCCCTCGATGAAGCCAATATAGAGATCCCCTTCCCTCATCGTAAAGTGATTCTGGTGAACGAAAGCGACGCCTGATCTTGCTATAAATGGTGCAGCCTGTTGATGGGCTGCTCCGTATAAAACCTTATCTCACGCACAAACTTGGGTGCGCTGTTATTCCTTGTCTATAGTGTGTATAGATAATCCACTACATACCAGGATGTGATATGGCGCTCTTCGGCTTTTCAAGAACAAAAACAACAGAACCACAAATCACCCTTCCGCAAACATTGCCTTGGCTAAAGCTCGACCGGCACGGTAATATTCTCGCCACCAGCGAGGCTTTTAATACCGCACTGGCTTTTTCGAGCAGCGCCCCACCCAAGACATTATCAGCACTGTGCAATCGTCACAGCGACTACCAGACGTTACAAAATGCACTGCAAAAACGTCAACATAACAACGCGCAGATCTGCACCATGCACAATATCGAGGGCACAGAGTTTCACGTCTCAGTACAACTGTGCCCGCTGGATGAGTCACACAGCTTTGCGGTGATCCAGGATGTAACAGCACAGTATCAACCTTTGGTGGACGCCACTTCAGCCACACAAGCGTTAACAAACGCACAACCCTGGGCAGAGCTGGACCTGCGAGGCACGGTATTGCATGCCAACGAGCACTTCTTATCCCTTGTGGATGCCACAAGACAGCAGTTGATTAATCAACACTATCAGCAATTTGTGGTCAATGAACAGCTCAATGCCGCTTGCTGGGAAGCCCTTTGTGAAGGCCAGACAATTGAGTGTGACCTTAAATGGCAGACCTCGGAGCAAACATTTCCCTGGCTGCATGCCAAACTGGTTCCGGTGCCGGATCCACACCAACGCACAGCGAAAGTCCTATTGTTAGCCAGCGATATCTCAAAGCAAAAACACACAATAATCAATCTTAACAGTCAAATTGACGGGATCCGCAACGCCCAGGCAGTCATTGAGTTTACCCTCGATGGCACCATAGTAACGGCCAATCAAAATTTTCTTGATGTAATGGGTTATCAGCTTGAAGAGATCCAGGGTCAGCACCACCGCCAGTTTGTCAGCGCAAAAGAAGCAGCCAGTGATGCGTATGCGGCATTCTGGCAAGCTCTGGGCAGAGGCGAGCTTCAGTCAGGAGAGTTTAAACGAGTCAACAAACGTGGAGAAGCGGTATGGATCCAGGCGCACTATACCCCTTTATATGATGAGAATGGGCGACTCTGGAAAATCATGAAGTTCGCCTCTGACATTACCGCAGACAAACTGAATGCCTTTGAGGCACAAGGGCAAATAGAAGCTATCAATCGCTCTCAGGCGGTGATCCAATTCAATTTAGACGGGACCATTTTAGACGCCAACGACAACTTTTTGAGTGCCATGGGTTATAGCAAAGAGGAAATCATCGGCCAGCACCACAGGCTGTTTGTTGAGCCCAAGTATGCTCAAAGTGAGGAATATCAGCAGTTTTGGCAAGACCTGAAGAATGGCCATTTCCATTCTGGTGAATTTTTTCGACTGGGCAAACATGCCAAACCTATCTGGATCAGTGCAACTTATAACCTGATCCGTGATGATGAGGGCAACCCGCTGAAAGTGGTTAAATACGCCATGGATATTACCCATCAGAAGCAAGTCACAGCGGATCTGGAAGGGCAAGTACAGGCCATTCATAAATCTCAGGCGGTTATTGAGTTTGAAATGGACGGTACCATACTGTGGGCCAATGACCTGTTTTTAGCAACCATGGGCTACACTCTCGACGAGGTCAAAGGCCAGCATCACCGCATGTTTGCCACCCCGGAGCAGGCGCAAAGCAACGAATATCAACAATTCTGGGCACAGCTCAATCGCGGTGAGTTTGACGCAGGGCAGTATATGCGGATAGCCAAAAATGGCCAGGAAATCTGGATCCAGGCAACCTATAACCCCATTCTTGATCAACACGGTCGTCCCGTGAAAGTGGTGAAATATGCCACAGACATCACTGCGCAAAAGCAGGCTGTGCAGCATATCAAAAACGCCATTTTTGCACTTGAGCAAGGCGATTTAACCCACCGGATCACCGCTGAACTGGGAGAGGACTTCTCTGTGCTGACGCAGGCAATGAATGGTCTGTTCGACAAGCTCAGCGAGCTGGTTCAGACCATCAATAACGGGGCGGCTCAGGTGTTTGATATCGCCCGGCAAATCGCCTCCAATAATGAAGAGCTCAATAGCCGGGTAGAAAGTCAGGCAGCCAGTTTGGAAGAAACCGCCGCCACAATGGAGCAACTTACAGCGACGGTGAAAAATAACGCGATCAGCGCAACCACAGCGTCAGAACGGGCAGCGGATGTCCGTGAAAAAGCACTCAGTGGTAAACAAACCATTGAAGATGCCATCAATGCGGTTGGTAATATTGAAAGCTACAGCAGAAAAATCTCCGACATCGTTGGCGTGATTGATGAAATTGCCTTTCAAACGAACCTGCTGGCACTCAATGCCTCGGTTGAGGCCGCCAGAGCAGGCGAAGCTGGCAGAGGGTTTGCCGTGGTCGCCAGTGAAGTGCGTAACCTGGCACAACGCAGTGCCAGCGCAGCCAAAGAGATTAAAGCGCTCATCAAGAACAGTGTTGACGCCGTTACCGAAGGAAGCAAACTGGTTTATGATTCTGGCACAACTTTCGATGAGTTGACGCAGTCGATTACACAAGTCAGTGACATGGTCTCGAACATTGACGATGCCAGCAAAGAGCAAGCATCAGGTATTGCCGCGGTATGCTCTACCATTGCACAAATGGATGGCATTACTCAGCAAAATGTCTCCCTGGTCGAAACTACGTCAAAGTCAGGCAAAACCATGGAGAGTCAGGCCCGGGTGTTGACCGATCAGGTTGCCTTTTTCAACCTGGAGGACAGCCGCTTATCTTAGCGGCTGTTCGGTTGATACTCACGAATAAAACTGTATTCAAATTTGCCCGTATTGAGTTCAGCGCAAACGGGCTCAAAGCCGTAGCTACGAATGCTGTCAATTTCTGCGCTGATGGGAGACTCATCGGTCAGCTGAGACAAGCCGTTGATTAGCATCAATGCCTGGTTTTTATCATAGCGACAACCAAACTCAATGGTTTTAAACAGCTTAGCATAGTCATCGCCAAGCTCTGCCGCTTCCTCAACTTGCTGACTTCCCTGACTCCCCCCGTTGATGATGCCCAGAATAAACAAAGCTCGGGGTTCAGCCCGTTGCTCCGTCAAATGGATCAGGATGGTTTTCGCTTTGAACTCAGAGTGTACAAACTGGCCCTTATTTCTGCCATATTCGTCTATCCGATAACCGCTAAAATAGGCGTAGGCATAATGCAACGCTTGTCTGGTTGAGAGGGCTTTAAGACCCTGAGGTGTGACGTCAATTTCGTTTTTCTGAGCGCGCAGTAATCGCTGTTGCTGCTGTTCATCTAGCTCCTGATCAATCAATAACTGCTCCGCTGTCGTAACACCATATATTGCCATCAGGCCGGTGGCCAGCGAAGTGCTCATTAAAACGGGTAACACAATGAACCAACGGTTTTTCAACTTTTTCCGACTTGCATGCTGCTGTTTTTCCGCGAGCTCAAAAAAAGCCCGGTGTTCAGAAAATGGTACCTTTTTACGCGCCAGATACACACTGGACCAAACACCAATGACATATAAAATACCCAATATCATCAGCCAGGTATCGTTACTGACAATTAATTCCAGTGCCAGGGCCAGAAAAACCAACCAGGCATGCACTACAACGGCGATAACACCAAATACTTTCTGATAGCCCCGACCGTGAAACCGGATCACTAAGCCGACCAGCACACCACTGACGGCCAGCATTAAGGGACCAAAGTCTGCGTTTAATGTAAAAGCACCAAACCAGGCAAATAAAATGGGAAACACCCACAATCCACCAGCAATCGCTGCACCCAGCGCGTTTTGTTTATTGAGCCGATGTTCAACTTTAGCTAACTCTTCACAAGGAACCTGCATCTGACTTTCCTGTTTTTATTGTTGTTTTGTTTTTTATTATCATATCAGCATAAAGCATAGGCCTGTGTGGGCACTTCCCACTGTGGGCCCAGAGGGAGGCAGATGTATACAAATCAAAACGACCCGATACATCTGACCAGCACTTGATTAGTGTGCTTTCTTCGGCCCCTGACGCACAAGGTCCTTGCCATTATCAAACACCTCTTGCGTCACCCAGCGACCCAGGATCAACTGATGATTATCATCCAGCACAGCAACAAATGGCCGGCCGTTGCTATTATTCGTCGCCAACGCCACACCTGCTGCGTTATTCAGACCTAACCCACCACTTTCTACCAGCTGTAAAAACGCTTCCAGTTCGTCCAGTGTGCTGATCAATTCTTTATCGTCAATCATGTTTCGTACTCAGTTGTCGCTCAAAGCGTGTAGCATATCAGGTCTGTCACTGTCTGCACCAGCATTGGCATGGTGATCTTCGTCAGTCCTGTTTCGTGACGTCATCGCTCCCCTGTCCACCCCTGTGTTCGGCTTGCATCGCTGCTTTGATGGCTTCCTCAGTCTGAATGAATAGCTTACGAAAATCATGGTCGTATTGCTGGCCATCGCTACCATGTTGCCAGGTGTCGTAGAGCTGTTCGGATGCAGCCTGCTCGGTTTCCCAAAAGGCTTGCTTTTTCTGCGCCGCAGTGTCTGGCGCAAACCCCAGACAGGTAAGCGCCTGTGCCCCCAGATTAAGCGCTGAATGATACGTTTCACTGACAATCACATCCGCGCCGGCATGTTTCAATTCGTAGTGATGGCCTCGGTCAAAAGCTCTGGCCAACACTGTCACCCCGGGATGACTATGCTTGACCGCCTGCACCAGTGCCTTCGCACTTTCTCTGTCATCAATGGCAACAACCAGTAAGGCAGCTTGCTCAATGCCCGCGGTATGCAGCAATTCAGGCCGTGTGGCATCGCCAAAGTAAGCCTTGACCTGAATGCGGCGCATTGACTCCACCTGAGCTGCATCCAGGTCCATCACCACAGTGTGAACGCCATTGGCGATGAGTAAACGATTAACAATTTGCCCAAAACGACCGATCCCTGCGATGATCACCTGCCCGTGTTCATCAATCTCATCATACCCCTGCTGATTAGTCGTATGTTGATATCGGGGTAAAATCACTTTGTCGTAGAGAATAAACAAAGTCGGTGTCAAAAACATGGACAGAGCCACAACCAGCTGCAGCAAGCTCACTGTTTCGGGTGGGATGACATGGTTTTGCAGTGCGTAACTTAACAGCACAAAACCAAATTCTCCGGCCTGAGATAAACTCAGCGCAAACAACCAGCGATCGCTATTATGGATTTTAAACACCATAGCGAGCCCCCACAGTACTGCGGCTTTTACCAGCATCACGGTTAGCGTCAGGCTCAGGATCAAAAGTAAGTGCTCAGAGAGTATGGCAAAATTGATCCCTGCCCCCACTGTAATGAAAAACAGCCCCAGCAACAGACCTTTAAAGGGCTCAATATTTGATTCAAGCTCATGACGGAATTCGCTGTTCGCCAGCACCACGCCAGCCAGAAAAGTCCCCAGTGCCGGAGACAGCCCGACCAGACTCATCAAAGTCGCGATGCCAATCACAAGCAACAACGCGGTTGCGACAAAGATTTCCCGTAACCCGGAGTTAGCAACATAATGGAACAAGGGACGACTCAGATAATGACCTATCACAACCACACCGGCGATACTGGCAAAAATAGCACCCGCGTAGGCCCAGGTCGGTAAACCTGCAACCAGACTCAATGTTTCATGATGTTCCGCTGTGGTTTGCAGCGCTTGCGCTGCACTCATTAACTCAGGTAAGGCCAAGACAGGGATAAATGCCAGTATCGGTATCACAGCAATGTCCTGCATCAGTAACACAGAAAACGCATTTTGCCCGCCCTCAGTTTTCGTCAGACCTTTCTCATTCAATGTTTGCAACACAATGGCGGTCGACGACAAAGAAAAGACCAGACCGATTGCCACCGCAATGGAAAGTGGCTGACCCAGTAGCCAGGCAATGCAGGCAAGCAACAGAGCACTCGCAACCACCTGCAAGCCACCGAGCCCGAGCAGCCGGTGACGCATTTTCCACAGCATCTGAGGGTGTAACTCCAGCCCCACCAGAAACAACATCATCACCACGCCGAACTCAGCAAAGTGTTGTATAGTCACCGTCTCCTTGCCGACGACACCTGCTACAGGGCCGATCAGCACACCCGCTATCAGGTAACCCAATACGGAGCCAAGCCCCAGGCGTTTTGCCAGTGGCACCATCACCACCGCCGCGGCCAGATAGATAAAGGCCTGAATAAAATAGCCGGTCATGCGAGGACGTCCTCCATGGTTAAACGCTTTATCACCGAGCAACGACCGGGACCATTACCGGGTGACTGCTGTTGAAATGGTTTCATACTCAAACATCTCTATTTTGCGCGCAAATCTTTTACACTTTAGTACGAAACGAATGACTGTGCCGACGGCACACTGCATTTGCACGTGTCCATACATTCACAACCAAGTCTGATTTTTGCAATCGCCCACTAAATCATGGACAAGCATCCAGGCGTATACTTTTTAGCCCCCACCCTGCTACATCAGTATTCTCCCGAACTGTTTGGTGATAATCTGTTCATAGTCGCAGCTTTAAGGATAAACGTTATGCACTCTTCCCCTCGTTTTCACTACATAGATAACTTGCGTAGCCTGGCACTTTTGCTGGGCGTGGTGTTCCATGCAGCGCTGGCCTATGGCCCTTACTTCTCAAATATCTGGTTTACCGCCGATCCGAGCAAGCATGTCGCTTTTGAGTACTTTGCTATCTGGTCGCACTTATTCAGAATGCCGCTGTTTTTCGCCATCGCCGGGTTTTGCGCCGCATTGCTGATCAGTAAACGCGGGGGTAATGCCTTTATCAGCAATCGCCTCAAACGCGTTTTTTTGCCCTTTATGATATTTTTTCCGCTGACCATGCTGGTACTCGTTCATGCGCTCGGCTGGGGCGCAGAAATCGTTCATGAAAAGCCGGGCCTGTTTACCATTTTTCAGTCCGTTGACGAACCGCTCATCTCCACCATGCACTTGTGGTTTCTATGGAATCTAACCCAGTTCTGCTGCATCATCTGGTTATTGCAAAGATATACTCAGGTCTATCAATCCATACTCGCCTTTGTCGTGCGCCCCCTGTTTTTGGGAGTAGCTTTGCCAGTACTGCTCACGCTTGCCATGCACCAGCAGCTGGTGCCATTCCCGGCGCCTGATAAGCTATATCCGCAACTCTGGTCCTACGGGTTTTATGGCATCCTGTTTTTAATCGGTGCCGGACTCTATCATCACCATACCCGGGTAGAACAATACACCAGATACTTTACGCCTTTACTGATACTGGCTTGTGTGTCATTACTGCCTTACTTTTACCTGATGGACCCACCCCCCTCCATAGAGACCATCATTCGGGCAGCGAATACCGGAGACATGACACCTGAACACATCAATCTCTACGCCGTGCTCGCACAATCGGTCGCCATCGTTAGCTGGACCGGTGTTGCCTTTCTGGCCGGATATAAATGGCTCAATCAATACAGTCAGCTGAACAAATATATGTCCGACGCGTCATACTGGATTTACCTCATCCATGTACCGGTACTGATGTACATCCAGTTTCCACTGAGCAATACCACGCTGCCATTATTGCTCAAGCTTGTCATTTCGGTCACCGCGACCCTTACAATCGGTTTGGCAAGTTATCAGTTATTGGTCAGACACACCTGGATAGGCGTTTTGTTAAATGGCAAAAAAGCAAAACCAAGCACCTCACCTCAACATGTGGAATCTGCTTCTTAGGTGTATTTTGGGTCGGTATCCTGAAAACGGGCTGTCTGTTTACTCCATCGCTCCGTTAGCAAAAGAGACATCGGGCCCAAACAATTAGGAGGGGTCGCTCCCCCTCCTCCATACTCACAAATGCAAATAGACGAGTTCATTATCGGGTCCTTCTCACTTTGCAAGTCAATACACAAGTTGCAACGAATGAAGCGTTGGGTACCCAGAGTACATCTATTCTCCTCCATGTAGATAATAAAAGACCTTGTTTAGACAATACCTAGCAAACCCATGGCATACAGGCCACCCCCGAACCATAAAAATAAATCATTGATTAAATTACTTATTTTATATATTCAAACGCTATTTGGTATGAGCAGGCCCATTCGAACGACTGAACATCCTCTTCACGGCACACTTGAAAGCATATTCACAGTTACGAGGCCGTCATAATGGACAAAACACTTAATACGACTTCAGGGTCAGAAGCAATAAAAGAGGCTAGCGCCGCCAAATCGAACAAAGGTATATCATCACGCACTGCTGGCAAGACACTCAGTTACACTGCCATATTCTGGTTTATTTCCGTGTTACTCGGGCAATGGTTTTTCTTTTACTACATCATTAAGTTCTACGGATTTTCTGTGATCAATGACAACATGGAAATCTGGAACCGCTGGGAGGTTATGGGTGCAACCCCTTATCATGTGGGAGACTTTGCCGGTAACCTGGCATTTGCAGCGCACACAATCGGCGCAGGCATCGTCGCGTTCGGTGGCGTATTTCAACTTATTCCTAAGATGCGCAACCGCTTCCCCACTTTCCACAAAATCAATGGCTACGTCTATCTGCTTACCGTCATTCTGTTGGCTTTCTCAGGGTATTACCTGGTGTGGTTCAGAGACGCAAGCCCGATAGAACTTGGCGATATTGGCACCAGCATCAATGGTTCTTTGATCCTACTGTTCTCTTATTTAACGGTACGCAGCGCAATTAAAAAAGACATCGCGAGCCACAGAAAATGGGCTATCTACTTGTTTCTTGTATCAAATGCGCAGTGGTTCCTGAGAGTGGGTGTGTTTAGCTATCTGGTCACCGGTACCACCCTGGGTCTTAATCCCGCATTTGGAGACCCCTTCTTCCCTATGTGGACCTTTGGCTGCTTTTTAATCCCGCTACTGACCGCTACGCTCTACTTTTATGCACAACAAAGCCGCAATGCACAGGTCAAGCTGGCGATCAGCGTCATCTTATGTGCACTCACACTGCTTATGCTGATCGGTATTATGGGGTATACGCCATTTCTGCTATCCGTTATGTCTGAAGATCCCATCTCCTTCTGATACCTCAGCACTGACCCAATCACAAAAAGCAGGGCGATGATACCATCGCCCTGTTTTAGTTTAATAAAGCCTGCTTAACCGAGGTTATAACTGATTGACATCGACACGCAAAGTATCCAAATGTGCGCTGATGGCTGGATTAACCGTGTTAGAGGTGCCGCCACCCAAGTGTTTGGCGAAGAAGCGCTCCATTGCCACGATAGAGGCCAGTTTATTGTTTTGCTTCATAAACCCATGCCCTTCGTCTTTTGCCAGAATATATTCGAGAGGGTGATTTTTAGCGGCCAGCGCTCTGGCAATATTATCCGATTCAACCTGTGTCACACGCGGATCGTTTGCCCCCTGTACCAGCATCAAAGGCGCTTTGATTTGGTCAACAAAGTTAATCGGTGAACGTGATTCCATATCTGCTCTGTCCTTTGCAATCTCAGGGTCGCCTACAGAGACATACCAGGTCCCCAGATAAGGGCGATAGTGTGCCGGGAAAGACTCCATCAAAGTCACCAGGCTGGATGGACCAACATAAGAAATCACGGCTTTGTATACGTCTGGTGTAAATGTCGCACCAGCAAGTGCAGCATACCCGCCGTAGGAAGCCCCCATAATACCCACGCGTTGTTTATCAGCAATGCCCTGCTCTATCAGGTAATTTACACCATCTGTTAAGTCATGCTGCATAGTGCCTGTGCCCCAGTTTTTCTCGCCCAGCTGAATAAAGCGCTTACCGAATCCCAATGAGCCACGGAAGTTAGGTTGCAGCACCGCATAGCCGCGGTTGGCAAAATAATGCGCCACAGGAACAAAATAACCGCTGCTGTAGCCCCACTGATCTCGCGCCCAGGGACCACCATGTGGCAACACTATGGTTGGCAGGTTCTTATTCAGGTTTTTAGGTAAAGTCAGATATGCCTGGATTTCAACACCATCTGATGCCGTATAAGTAATAGACTTTCGGTCTCCCAACAACTCAGGATCAAACCCAGGAGCCTCATTCAACAGACCTGTCAGCTTATCCTGAGTCGGATAATACGCATATTTTTGATCCGGGCGGTCAGCAAAAGACACCGTCAGTAACCACTGATCTTCCTTATGGTTTATTTTATCGACTTTTAATTCAATATCTTGTGAGAAGCGACTCTGTATTTGTTGTAACGCTTTAGCCGCACTATCGGTCAGTGGGTAATTACGCAACTTACCGCCATAATAAGATACTATCAGTGGTTGCCCTTGCTCATCGAACACAACATGGTGCAGATCCGAGCTTTGCTGGGGGTCAAGGTGAACCGTCTCTGTCGACTTAGTCGCTAAATCCACTTTGATCAGTTCCTGTTTATCGCGCCCTTCAATGCTGCCTGCGATAAAAGCGGTATTGGTTTGCTCATCAAAGCTGATGATCTCCAGGATCTCTCCCGGTTCAGTGGTCATCACCTTGAGCCAGCGCCCGTCTGTGAATGTGTACATGCTTCTGGAGTTATCAGCGTTGAGCGCCAGCCCCAACGCCACCTGACCCGATTTATTCAGCTGTGTCTCAAACAGACTCACGCTGTTAGTCTGAGTTTGCGTCAATTCGCCCTTATCCACCGTCAGGTGAAAGTAATCAATGCGCTCCGGTGTTACGTGATTGGCAGCGACAGCCAAAATATTTGCATCCTGCTCAGACTGTCCCAACAGCATGTAATCGACCGCATCATTATGCGTGAGTCTCGTCATAGTGCTGGCTGTCAGATCTGTGCTGTTCAGCGCCAGTTTATAAATCTGGCTATTTTCATTGCCCTGATGATCCTTAGAAAACAAGATCTCGTTGCGATTGGCAGACCAGATAAAACTGTCAACCGAATCGATGAGGTTAGTCACAGGTACAGGTATCGCATCAGACTTATCGGCAGCCACCACAAACAGGTTATGTGCGCCGTTGTGCATTTTCAGAAATGCGATCCACTGGCCATCCTTTGACATCGCAATCGACTTTTTCTCACTGGTGCTGAATAAACTCTCCACATCCACAAATGCCGAAACATGCTGAACCGACTCTGCCTCACTCACTGGCTGCTTGTCGCTCAGCGTACAGCCTGACAACACAGCCGTAGTACCCAGTACGGTACTCAGTGCAACACTCAACGCTAATCTGGTTACGGTGCTTTTATTTTTCATCATGTCACTCCTTCTCTTTGTTGAAAATATCATTACACGGATTTTTATTATTGTAAAACGATAATTTATTTTCTTTTTTCAGAAATTAGTTTCTGTGTGATATGATTCTCATCAAGAACAACATAGAAACAAGGGATCTTTATGGTCAAATCGACAGACAAAATTCAGCGCTGGTGCGGCACCTTCCGCGCTGTGGTGCTGGGTATCAGTGGCTTGGTATTTTCGTTTCTTATTTATCACCTGATCATCAATGGTCAGGTACGGTATATCGAAAGCGAGTCATTCAATTTATTGTGGGAAAGTGAGCAAGTCAGTCACGGCATGTTGTTTAGTCTCACTCTCCCCTTGCTGGCTGGGATGCTACTTAGTGTGTACTGGATAATCAGGCTATTAAAACTCTTTAGTGGCGGACAGTTTTTTCATAACAACTGTTACACCTGCTATCAGGGATTTATCTGGACAAAAATTGCATTGGTCCTCTATTCGTGTGGCCTGAATTTTTTTCTGGATTACTGGTATCACACGCTCTACCATTCAAACCAGGTGGTGCTGAAAATCCCTTTTGGTGAGCTCACGACGCTCGGACTCTTCGCTGTGGTGGCCTATCTGCTTAAAGCAGCAAAAGAAATCGAAGATGAAAACAAGGAGTTCGTTTAAGCTATGGAGATTGTTGTGAACTTAGATGTGGTGATGGCAATGCGCAAAGTGTCATCCAAAGAGCTGGCCAAAGCCATAGGGATCACCGAAGCAAATTTGTCTTTGCTCAAACGCGGTAAGGTGAAGGGGGTGCGCTTTGAAACACTGGCACAGATCTGTCGATATTTAGACTGTCAGCCCGGCGATCTGTTGGCCTTTAAACCAGACGAAGCGTGATTATTTAACAGGGTTGCAGGCCGCTGCAACCCCATTTTATCCGTGGGCCTTAGAATTGCGCCACAAACTGCAAACTGGTTTCTTCACCAGCATCACGATCTATGTATTCAGCTCTCAGGTAGTAGCTGTCGTTAAAGAAGTACTTACCTTCCAGTGCTAAATCAGAGTCATAAGAGCCTACGCCCACAGCAATATTACGGTTAAAGTAATAGTTTACCAAAGCATTGGTATACGACTCATCGGTGTATCCTAGATCGACCTCATGATGAGATACATCCACGCTGATATAGCGCTCTGCATCCAGATGCATAAAGTAACGACCAGAGACCGTGTAATTGTCCATCTCATCATCTGTATCAATGGTTACACCCAAATAGTCGGTGTCATTGAGTTGATGATTGTACTCGGCTTTTAGCCAGGTGCTGTCAGCGCCCAGATCAGACTCATTGCGACGAACACTCAGTTTCAGCTTGTCGTTATACAGATATCCAATCCCGTAAGTGTAGTGGTCATCCATTTCACCCAGGTCACTCACCCGACCAATCACAAACACTTCTTTGTTGAAGTAACCTTCGCCCGCAAAAGCGAAACGGTCCACATATTCGTCGTTGTAATAACCCAGTGCAACATTACTATCCGTATCCAGATAGCCATAGTCATCCCAAACGCCTGAGCTTTGCTGCGGAGCAAAGAAATAACGGCTGCTAATCATCAACGCATCGTTATCATACGCACGGTCCTGATCGGTATACGTGACGCTGTTAAACCATTGCTTAGTCTCGGTAGCGTGGGCTGATGTGGCGGTGATGACGGCAAGTGCCGCAAGTGTGAATAGCTTTTTCATAAAAAACCTTTATTTCCATATAGTAAAGCGGTATCGCTCACCACTGTAGTGAGCGCGGCGCATCATATAGAAGCGAAACTGAATGCGCAATGACTTTCTCAGATTTTACCGAATTTCGCTTTACAGGTAATATGTTAGCCCGACGCGCTGAACAAACTGAATTTAATATATGACGATAGTAATCATTGAGGACGAGCCTGCCATTGCCGATACGCTGGTCCATATTCTTGAAATGGACGGGTTCGACGTACACTGGTTTACAACCGCAGGGGCTGGCTGCGAGTACTTACAGCAACACCCTGCCGATCTGTTGATCCTGGATGTTGGCCTGCCGGATGGAAACGGCTTTGACGTGTGCAAACAGCTACGCCAGTTTTCTGCTATTCCGATCATCTTCCTCACAGCGCGCAGCGATGAAATTGACCGTGTGGTTGGCTTAGAAATTGGCGCAGACGATTATGTCACCAAACCCTTCAGCCCCAGAGAAATGCTCGCCCGGGTCAAACTCAGACTCAAAAAACTACATCCGCCTCTGACAAGTGTGGCGACGGAGCAAGCACCTAAGTGGCAGGCCAAAAACTTTGATTATTACTACAAAGGGGCAGCACTTGGACTGACAGCATTGGAATTCAAGCTGCTTGACGTACTTATCACCCATACACCGCGCGTTCTGAGCAGAGCCCAGCTACTGGATGCAACCCAAGCGCCGGCTGACTGTGGTTATGAGCGCAACATCGACAGTCATATCAAAGCCATTCGGGTCAAAATGAAGCGCTATAACTGTGCAGAGTCGTTAAAAACTAAGCGAGGGTTTGGCTACTATTTCGAGGATATGGCGTGACAGCACGACACTGGCCACGTATTCCTCTGGGGCTGAGATTTTTCATGCTCTATCTGATATTGGTTTTGCTAACGACTTACGTGATCAGCAATACGATGCTCAGAGAGATTAAGCCAACCATACGTCAGGCAACCGAAGAAACCCTGGTCGATATGGCCAACCTGCTCGCCGTTGTCGTAGCAGAAGATCTGGCTCAGGGTACCACCAGCAACAGCCGTCTGGTTGAACTGATGAAAGTATATGGACAGCGAGAAGTCGATGCCGCAATTTGGGGAATTGAAAAGACCAACATGTCACACCGCATTTATCTCACGGATAATCGCGGTATTGTGGTTGCTGATTCCTGGCAGCAAGATGTCGGTACTGACTTTTCACAATGGAACGACGTATACCTGACTTTGCGCGGAGAATACGGTGCCCGCTCCAGTGCCACCGACCCTGATGATCCCCTGTCAACGGTTATGCATGTCGCCGCCCCGGTGATTTACCAGGATCAGATCATCGGCAGTCTCACCGTTGCCAAAGCAAACCGCTCGGTTCAGCCATTTATCGAGCACAGCCAGCAACGCATAGTGAAATGGCTCGCTCTGCTGAGCTTACTTGCGCTTCTTATAGGCGCACTCATCGCCTGGCGGATCAATTCAGCGGTGAGTAAACTCGCTGACTACGCAAGAAAAATGGGCCAGGGCGAGCAAGCTGATAAACCCCAATTCAGGGTCTTTTACGAGTATCGTCAACTCAGTGATGCCGTAGAACAAATGCGTAATCAACTCGATGGCAAAGTTTATATAGAACAATATGTTGAAACTTTAACGCATGAATTAAAAAGCCCACTGTCTGGGATCAAAGGGGCCAGCGAACTATTACAGATGCCGTTGAGTGATGATAAACGTCATCAGTTTGCACACAATATTGAGCGTGAAACCCAGCGAATGCAGCAGCTGATCGACAGGCTTCTGGAACTGGCCCGGCTGGAACAATTGCCCACGCTGAATACCCGACAATCCGTGTCAGTGGCACCTCTGCTTCACCAATGTGAGCAAATACTGGCCCATCGGGTACTGCAAAAATCGGTTACCTTCACCACGACACAGGCGCAGATATCAACGATCTACGGCGATCCCTTTTTGTTACAACAAGCGCTCCTTAATTTGCTGGAAAATGCCCTGGACTTTGTTCCCTCACACGGAGAGATCGGCTTGTCTGTCACCTCTGCCGGCGACACAGTTTCGTTCAGCATTTACAACACCGGCCCGGCAATCCCCGACTATGCGCTACCCAGATTATGTGAACGATTTTACTCCCTGCCTCGTGCCAACGGCGCAAAGAGCACCGGACTGGGTCTCAATTTTGTGGAGCGGGTTGCCAAACTGCACCAAGGTAAGTTGACCATCGACAACCGCGCGCAAGGCGTGGAAGCCACACTCACCATGAAAATTCCATAGAGTCTCCACATATCCCCCATTCTGACACCAATTATCTCGGTTAACCTGTCGGCAAATCAGGCCTAACCGAGATACTTATGACACAACAAATTACCGAAAAGACAGGGATAAAATTAGCCATCATCGCCGCAATCATTTTATTGCTGATGATCCCCATCGCCATGATCACCGACTTGATCGACGAGCGCTCCGCCACTGAGCACACTGTACAACAGGAAATTGCCCGCAGCACCAGCGGTACCCAATCTCTGATTGCCCCCTTTATCTATGCTGAGTATGAGGTATCCACAGAAGTCGATGGCGTACATACGCGCATAAAGCACCAACGCACCTTTCTTCCCAAGCAATTGACAGTAAAGGGATCGCTCGACACGTTCGAAAAGTACCGCAGCATATACAAGGCACAGCTATATCGTGCAGACTTGGCGCTCACCGGTCACTTTGACCCCCAACAACTGAGTGACTTGGCTGACCTCGCACCAACCCGGGTCGCCATGGTGTTAGGCGTCAGCGATATTCGGGGCATTGGCCTGAACACCCAGATTTCACTCAACGGACAAACCCACTCACTGGTTCCCGGCACCACATTAAGTTCTATAGAAGAAGGCGTGCACATTGCGCTGCCAATCGCAACATTGCGCGATAACGCTTTGGCGTTTGATATTCAATTAGATTTGCAGGGGATGACTTCATTGTCGATCGCCCCCCTGGGCGCTCGAACTGAGGTATCATTAGACGCCAATTGGCCACACCCCAGCTTTCAGGGAGAATATCTGCCCGTTCACTCTGAGATCACTGACACACACTTTAGCGCCAGCTGGCAGACCAGCTACTTTGCCACCAATATGAAAGAGCTATTTTCGCGTTGTATTTTTAAGCATCAGTGCGAGCAGTTAGAAGCACGCAATATGGGCGTGCGCCTCGTGGAGCCGGTTGACCATTACCTGAAAAGTCATCGTGCCACAAACTATGCACTGTTGGTGATTATTTTAGTGATATCGAGTTTCTTTCTGCTGGAACTCAGTAAAACCAAAGCCATCCACCCGGTACAATACGGGTTTGTCGGGCTGTCGCTAGCGGTCTTTTATCTGTTGCTGATTTCTCTGAGCGAGCACCTGGGCTTTGCCTGGGCCTATGCCCTATCGGCACTGGCAGCCATCCTGCTGTTGGTCAGCTACATTTGGGGGATACTGCAAAGCGCAAAGCTCAGTGCTGCTTACCTCATTGCTTTGAGTGCCCTGTATGCCATGCTCTACGCCATGTTGAGTGCCGAACATTATGCATTACTGCTGGGTAGCCTGTTGTGCTTCACGGTACTCGCGGCAGTTATGCTGGCGACCCGACACGTCAACTGGTATGGCACAACGCAGGCTGCTAGTGGACACCCCGCAGCTCAACACAGCAACTCACCGACTCAATAATCACCAAGGCATGTTGCAGATTTAGTCCGACATCACTGGCTTGCCATCCGTTAACACCACCGTTATCTGATGGCACGCATACATGAGAGCGCAATCAAAGCGCTTATACATAAGCTAACTTGGCGATAATAACGGCAAATGCCACAAATATACGTGACTTTCCCGTAAAAACTCATAGGTCCATAAAGTACAGTAGCTTGATCACGCCACGGCAGATAAAAATAGAGCAAACACCTATTGGTGACACCATATAAAAGACACACTTACACTTTATCTAAAAAGGACTAACCATGTTAAAAAAAGCAACAACCTTAGCACTTGCCCTGGCAACGTTTAGCTCAGTGGCTGTAACAAATCACAATGGTGAGATAGCCAATATGAGAACCTGGGTGTCCGGTTCGAATACGTATGGAGTCTGGGTTAGTTTGAAAAGTAACCCGAGTCTTTGTCCCGGTGGCTTTTACCTGCCTCACACATCTGACAATAAACAACTGGTTTACAGCACCTTACTCGCAGCACGCCTGTCTGGCAAACCCATTATGATCCAGGCTGCAGACAGCTCCTATAAAATTGGCGATCGATGCCGCATCAACTACGTTATGCTTTAAAAATCGCCAACCAGGGTGTTTAAACTGAACACCCTCATACTTCTCGATGACCCAAATAGAACAACCCCGTCCAAACTCATTATTCCTCCACATTTTTGCGATATACTAAACACTGGGTAAGAATAGATTAGGAAATACAATGCGCCATTTAACACGTGCCATTTTAGCGAGCGCTATGCTCACCACACTATCCGGGTGTGATCTTGGGGGGGACGATAAACTCCCTATCGTGATCCCGGTTGAACAGAGCAAAAGCAATATTGCCATTACCAAGATATCCACAGGTCCATTAGAAACACTGGAACCCAATACCGCTGTGCAGGTCTTCTATGACGTAGACATCAGTGGCTTTAAGGATATCGACGTTGATGTGCACTTCTATCTGGTACATGCGGCAGAATTAGACACCTCTGATGGTGAAGAAGCTGAAATCGAAGAAGTCCATAAAGTGGGCGCATTGGAGTTAACTCAGGTCACTGAAGGCAGTCACAGCTTTGAAACGGAAATCACCATTCCGGATACCCTACTGGGTGGTCATTATCACTTAATCGCACAGATTGACCCGCATGATGATCATGCCGAGGACATTGAAGAAGACAACCACCCATCGGTTGATCACGCGCCTTTCTCTGAAGGCGAGTTTCCTTTCGCTGACATACAGGTACGGGTACCAGAAAGCCATGATTACAAACTGCTGAACGCAGAATTTGGTCAACAAGCGTTGATCCTGGATGTACCAAATAATACCGACGGTACCAGCGAGCACCATTCTGACCTGGTCGGTTATCTGACTGCGGACTACGAAGGGGGCAATCTGGGCAGCACCGCGATTACAGCGGAAATTTTGGTAGACGGTAACTGGCAACCGACCCACTTCTGGAATACTGAAAACACCGCTTATGAGGCGCAGCTAACGCATAATTTCACTGCGGGCTTGCACGATGAGCACATTGGTTTTGACATTGCACTGGACGACGCGCTGCTCACTCAGATTTATCAGGGTTACGACGCGACTCAGGAGCAGTCTTTACAGGTTCGCTTCACGCTGACGGATTTGGCTCAGGATGCCGAAACCATCACAGACAACAATGTGATCGAAACTGAAATCCCACTGTACTTCTTTACCGGTGACGACGCAGACACCGAGCAAAGTCTGGCAAAACGCGATGCGCAATACGCAGTGGGACTGGCTAACATCAAGCTTGAGAAAGAGTTTGATAAGTCTTATGGCAACAAGTCTAAGTTCAGTGTCGGTGTTGATTTAAGCGGCCAGTTGTTTATTGTGCCAACTGGAGACCCGGGCGGTCGGATCACAGGTGAAGGCATCGTGGAAGCTTACTTCTTCAATGCTCAAAACACCTTGTTCAGTATTTCATATGATGGCAGTGCCTATATCAGCGGACAGAACACGGGCTATGCGTCTGAAATGATCATCTTCAATAACGTTGCGTTTGAAGATGAGAAATACACCACCAAATACGAAAAGTCCTGGGAAAAATCCTGGGAAGAAGAAAAAGTCCTGGCACAGGCGCGCTTTACCATAGGTCCGGTGCCTATGAGTGTTGAAGCAGGTGTCACCGGCAGCCTGGGCTTTGAGCTGACCGTAGGGTATAACGCCGAGCTATATGCTGAGGGCGACTTGTTCCATGTTGACTTTAACGCCTTTGGTCGTGGTGGTGTGAATCTTGGCTTAGTGTCAGCCGGTATCCAGGCAATTTTGACCTTGATCGACAATACTTTTGCCATGGAGTCCAATGCAGGCTTTGCCCTGGTTTCTAACGGTAACAAAGCACCACACATTTATTATGGTATTGAGCTGAAGAATGACCTGGATGTGATTTCAGGTAAATTTGGTTTATACGCCGAGACCATTGGCGTGAAATGGTGTAAGAAATGGGGGATCCCTTATCCATGTGGTAAGAAAACCCACCGCTACGACCTGTGGCTATACCAGACACCAAGCGTGTATAACAAATCCTGGACTTTGTACTCCAAAGAGGACGAAATCGAACTATGACCTTGTGTCGATTGACTCTGCTTGCAGCGCCCTGGGTGGCGCTGACAAGCGCACAGGTAACGGCTGGCACACTCTGCCAGCCGCAATACCAGTTTGACATCAAAAGCCAAACCTCCTTTGACTACATTAAGCTGCAAAGTGCCCCGCAAACTTCTATGGTGCATTTACAGGGTAAGCTGTCGCTCAAACCGGCGCAAAAAGGAGAAGAGCACAACTGGTGGGCAATTAAAGCCGATCAGGTCGCTGCGGTACAGGGCAAAGAACGTATGCCGCTGCCCAGTTATGAACACCCGTTTGCTTTTAAACTCACGGACAAAGGCCTGATCAGTGACTTTCACTTTGCAGGTCAGCTCGACCAGCAAACTCGGGACAAGCTGAAAGGGTTAGCTTATTATCTTCAATATCAAAGAGATATTAGTGAGGTAAGTAAAGAGCCCGACACCCTGGGCCAGTATCAACCCGCTTACCAGCAGGTCGATAAGCAGTTAAAAATGGTCAAACGACATTACAGCGACTTTGACCGCACTCAGCTGACGACCTTTAACCGTATCGACGTACTCGATTCTGCGCACCTGATCACCCCAGACAGCTGTTTTTTGGTGCACCGTGAAGGTCAGGAGGCCCTGGTCCTGTCAGGCACCGATCTGCGATTTGGCTCGCAACAAAGCTATACCCTGACACAGCTTAGCCAGCCTTTTAACAGTGCCTTGTACGAATTGGGCACCGATCTGACCACCTGGCAACGTACAACAGCCGAGCTCAGCGAAGCAGAAAAGGCACGTCTGGCAGCCGAGTTACAGCAGCTGATCACTGGTCAGGATATCACCCAGATAGATGCCCATACGCTGTCTATTCTGCTGAAAAAATACGACGCTGTCATTGGCACTTTGGCTCCGTTGATGCTTTCAGGCACACTCAAAGACAAAGCTCAGATGCGCCTGTTCAATGCATTGGGCCAACTAGACTCGGCCACCAGCCAACAGTTACTCAGCCAGCTGCTACAGGCTGAGAAGCAACCACTCACTCAGTTCCGTGCGCTGCGCGCACTGACCCAGGGCAGTGCACCATTGTCACAACAAGCCACGGATATGCTGCTGGAAATGCTGGCAAATGGATTCAACACCTTAGACTCAGAAGTTGAATCCAGTTTCTATATGTCACTCGGCACCTTACTCAACAACCGCCGTGCATCAGATACCGCGATGCAGTTAAGCCAGGCAATCACTGAACAGATCACGCTGGGCGAAAACGAGGGTAAAACTGCCAACCTCATCACCGCTTTAGGGAACAGTCGTGATCCACAGCATGAGCCACTGCTCAATGCATACCTGTCTGACAACAGTGCCCGTATTGAGAAAGCCTCCATCCGTGCGCTGGGCATGATGCAAACCGACACGGCTTATCAGAATCTGGAACAGCACTTTTTTAACGCGCCAGCGCGCAATAAAAAGGCGCTGATCAGTGCATTAGGGAATTACCAGATGAGTGCTAAAACCAGTGACACTGTGCTTAATATGGCGGTGAATGATCAGGACGATGCGATCCGTCTGGCAGCCATCAATGCGTTAGCCAGCCAGCAGCAAAAAGAGGGGATCAAGCCAGTGTTACGTCAGGCGCTGCAAAGCGAAACCTCGCGACGTAATTTTAAGGCCATCATAAAACTGTTACACAGCAAAGAGCAACAGGCGCAATAGCGCCTTTTGTTCATCACCCCAGCCAAACCGCGATGCAATGTCGCCCCACCGTACGGGTTTTCTGACCTTTCACTTCCCAAAGTCGCCTTTTTAAGACTCCGACATACACATGCATAGTAAGCACTTTCACAACCCTGGTTACTTATGTATACTAAAGTGCATTAATGAATATAGTAGGCATTATCATACGCTTCGATGTCTGAGCCACTTTTTAACGAAAGGAAACCACATTATGACCAACACAAGCGCCCCTGCTCGCCGGGTATTTGAACAGAACGAGCGCTGCCCAATCCGCAATGTGGTAGCACAAATAGGCGATAAGTGGTCGATTTTAATCCTGTTTGCTTTGGTCGATGGGCCCGAACGGTTCAATGCCTTAAAATCAAGAATTCAGGGTATATCACAGCGCATGCTGACGCAGACCTTGCGCGATATGGAACGCGATGGCTATGTCAAACGCACCGTTTATGCAGAAGTCCCGGTTAAGGTTGAGTATGAACTCACCGAGCTGGGACGCGGGCTGGCTAAGTCGGCCTGGCAACTGGTGTCGTGGGCCGACGATCACTTTGATGAAATAACCGCAGCCCGCGCCCGTTACGATGAAGCCAGCCAGTCATGATCGTTAAGTCTGTCGCTGCCTGATCGCGGTAACTTGTTCATAGCCAATGCCCCAGTTGTCAGTCGAGACTTCATCAATGACCACAAAGGTGGTCTCCGGGCTTTTCCCTAATACATCGACCATCAACTGGGTCGTGCCTTTGATCAATGACTGCTTCTGTGCGTTTGTCACCCCTTCATCGGTGACGCGAATATGAATATAAGGCATAGCTACTCCTGGTAAGTGTGTGGTAAATCCGCATACATTTTGTTGACTATCCGCCACTGGCTCTGTTCTTTCAGCAAGCCCAGAAAGTCGATGTAAGTATGTTCAAACAATGGGCATAACACTTTGACCATGGCCTGTTGTCCAAGCAAGTCTACCGCCAGCACCTGATAGGCAAATTCATCGCCTTTGTCTGCTGGTGAGGTGCGATGACTGACCAGCTCAAGCCACTCATCCAGACTGCGCCTCAAACCCGGCGCTTTTAGCCAGCAGTCAGGATGAAACAAGGGCCGCAATGCCTCACTATTCCCGTCATGTAACCCCTTGAAATAACATTGTACTAAGGCCAGGATCTGGCTCAGATCCGCTTTCATTTCGGCGTGCTCCATTATGCCCCCTGCGCTTGCTCAGCTTGCAGTGCTGCCACAAAGCCTGGCATGCGCTTTACTGCTTCAATCATCTGTGCGGTGCGCGGCGGGATTACAATGTCGACCTCGAATGCAGCCCCCCAGCGCGAATAGACTGCCAGCAAAATATCAGCAACTGACGCGTGCTGCCCCCCCAAAAAGGGCTGAGATTGCAACTGAGATTCGACCTGCTGCCATAGTTGATTGATCGCCTTTGCGGCTGCTTCAAACAGCTGCTGGCGCAAAGCGCCATGCTCCATAACACGCGCGATAAAAAACAACCTGGAATAGGCCGGGTGCATAGTGGCATTGGCAAACAGCAATTGCTCAATCGCTCGGCGACGAGCAGGCCCCGGCTCAGTGGGAAACAAATGGCTGGGATGCTTACTGGTGAGATGCAACATAATCGCAGCCCCTTCAACGAGCTTTTCGTCTCCATCTATGAGTACCGGGACCTGTTGGGCTGGGTTCACAGTCGAAAAGTCACTGTGGGTATCAGCACGAATGAGCGTTACATCCTGCTCCAGCTCACGTAATACGGTGTTCACGGCAAGTGAACAGGCTTCCTGAATGTAGTAAAGGGTATACATAGTCATTGTCCTTCTTATCGGATAAGGCAGGCGAATTTGACGCGCTTCGTCTGCGGTTATTTTCAATACCTTTAGTCTATGACTTGCTCTTTGTTTGATATATAACTACAAAAGAAACCAAGTGTTCACACACAGGAAACAGTGTACGCTTAACTCAATACAATCTTCGGCCATTCAGGACAATTTATATGAACAAGCTACGTGCCATTGAGCTCTTCGTGAAACTGGCGGAGGTGGGTAGCTTTACCCAGATTGCTGAACAATTCAGCACATCAAAATCTATGGTCAGCAAAGAAATAAGCCGTCTGGAAGATCAACTTGGCGCACGTTTGTTACATCGCACCACCCGCAATATCCAGCTGACTCAGGTCGGAGAGGGTTATTTGCAACGTGCCAGGGATATCCTCGGTAAACTGGAAGAAGCAGACACCTTTGTTCAGTCAACACAGCAGGCTCCCAGGGGTAAGCTAAAAGTGAACTTGCCTATGGTGCTGGGGATCACCGATCTGGGGAAAATGTTTGCAGACTTTATGCAGGCTTACCCGAATATTGAGCTCGACATTCATCTTGGTGATGAGGATATTGACCTGGTTGAGCAAGGATTTGATCTGGGTTTGCGGGCCACCAGCCGACCCATTGACAGCAATTACATCGGCCGTGAAATCACCCGGTTTGACTATCACATTTGCGCCAGTCCGGCATACTTGGCGACCCACCCGGACATTGCTCACCCTCGCGATTTGGCTCAGCATAACTGCTTTGAATACCGTTATTTTAAAGGAAAAAATATCTGGCCGCTGGCTGAAGGCGTCAAAATTACTGGCACATTAAAAGCGAACAATGTTCTGTTTATGCTGGAAGCCATTAAAGCTGGCCTGGGGATAGGTATATTGCCGGAATTTGCCTGTCGGCATGCCATTGATGCCAAAGAAGTGGTGAGTATTCTGCCGGATAGCAAGAAACCACAACTCACCCTGCTCGCCCTCTACCCAGCCCGTCACCACGTACCGGCCAGCGTGTTACAATGCATCCAGTTTTTACAGCACTGGTTTACACACCAGTACCCAAACAACCAGCGCATCATTTGAGCTCAGCACCACTCACCAGAATCACACCGGGATATCAATTATCCGCAATTGTTGAGACTCGTCCCCCTGCGCCAGCACAGTCCCTTGCGGGTCAACAATGAGGCTGTTGCCAATGAAACGCACCCCGGTACTACAGTCATGATCCATACCCAGACGATTAGCGGCTATCACGTAGACACCATGGTCTTTAGCCGCTTTTTTGATGACATCCAGGCTGTCCTCCCCGCAAAAGTTAGACGGATTAAGAATGATCTGCACGCCCTGTTGTTTGAGCACCTCCAGCCCATCTTCAAACCAGATGTCGTAACACAATAAAACACCGATTTTGACCCCCTGAACGTCATACACGCGGAAATCCTTACCAGGCACAAATCGTAACTGATCCGTTGACGCAAGATGCACTTTGCGATGAATGCCAAGTACACCGTCTGGACCTGTGAGCAGTGTACTATTGTAGAGCTGCCCGTCATGGCACTCAGCCAGGCCAGCAACAATGCAGGCCGACTTTTCCTGCGCCAGGGTTTGCAGTAACAATGAGGATGCCCCCTGATACAAATCTTCTGCCAGCTCAATCACTTGCTGGCGATCGAAGAAGATGCTTCCCGTGGTACACAGCTCTGGGAGCAACAAGAGATCAAACTCATGAGACATCATCAACGCCTGCCTGATGGCATCACGGTTTTGCTCAGGCTCAGCAAACGCCACATCGAACTGAAAAAACCCTACTTTCATCACTACTTCCTTACTTATCAGGCCTGATCAAACTGACGAAACGTCAGATTAAAGCGGGGACCAGCCCCTTCTGGAGCCCGCGCTACCGCATGTTGGTAGCGTGACTGAAAGCCATCCCCCATGACAAATAAGGAGCCATTTTCCAACTCAACCGAGTGCACCTCCTGATGATCTTGTGTATTGCGTATCAGGAACGTCCGTTTTGCACCTATGCTCACAGAGGGAATGACATTGGTGGAGCCAAACGCTGGTAAATCACAGTGAAAATCCATCCACTCTTCTCCGTCTGGATAATACAGGCATACACACACAGGAAAAACTAACCCGGTCAGCGCTGTCAGACGCTGATGGATCTGCTCGATTAACGGAAACCAGGGTTGTTGCCTGCCATGGAACAAACCAAACTGCCCAGAATGGGCAAGTTCAGGCTCTAACAGATTGACTTTCCATGGTAAAATTTCGGATTCTGACCCGTCCCCCATGGTAATGGTTTCAGGCTGTGACAGGTCAAAGTGCTCTGTCAGCCACTGAAACAAAGCCTGGCTTTGCGCGTCAGTTAAAAAGTCGGGATCATAGCTAGAGTCGCATTGTAATGACAGCGTCATGGCGTATTCCTTTTGGTGTTTCTGTGTTGACTTTCACTGATCCTGCCGGTGCTGTCAATAACAGAGGATTACATCTTTTGTGATTGGCCTTTTGCACGCACGCTAGGTAAAATGTCGGCCCTTGAAATAAATGCCAGTCGCAGGTTATCCGTGTTAGTGAATTACGCTCCCCCTACCAACCCTTATCTTGATATTCTCCATCAGGACGAGCACATGCTGGTATTGAATAAACCCAGTGGCCTGCTGAGCGTACCGGGGAAAGATCCGAAACACTGGGACAGTGTGATCAGCCGGGTTAATCTTGTCTACCCAAATGCAAAAATTGTGCATCGTCTGGATATGGCTACATCCGGGGTACTGTGCCTGGCAATGAACAAAGCCGCACATCGCTTTCTCAGCATTCAATTTCAGGACCGCCTCACTGCCAAGCGCTATATTGCGAGGGTGCATGGCCACCTGCAACAAACCAGTGGTTCAGTGGATCTGCCGCTGATCTGTGATTGGCCGAACCGCCCGAAACAAATGGTTTGTCATGAGACAGGCAAGCCCTCATTGACACATTTTGAAGTGTTGTCACACGAACCGCACGCCACCCGGGTTGAGCTAACACCTATCACCGGGCGCTCGCATCAGCTACGTGTGCACATGCTCTCGCTGGGCCATCCAATTTTAGGCGATCGCCTCTACGCTCAGGGCGAGGCACTTGCTGCGGCCCCAAGGCTTCAGCTTCATGCCGAGATGCTCCAGATCCGTCACCCCGACAGTGAAGACATGATGACCTTTATTGCCCCGGTGCCGTTTTAAACAAATCCAGCGCACTGGCTGTCATGGCGCGCACGCCGGTTTTAATGGTCAACGGGTAGTCCGGTGCAAACTTGCTGGAATGCAAAGACGGCAAAGACTCGCCTGAGAATTGAGCCTGTCGGTAGGCTTCGGGCTCCACACCTCCGAGCCAGAATATCGTTGCCGGTATGTTTTCCGGCGTACGGCCGTACAAACCAAAATCTTCCCCCGCCATCACGGGTTCTGCTTTGACGACTTGCGCATCGCCCAGTGCCGCACGAATGCTTTGCTCCACCCGTACTGCCAGTTCAGGCGTGTTATAGGTTGACGGAATGCTTTCCTCTTCATGCACATACACGATAGGGGCAAGCTCGGGGGGTAAGCCTGCACTTTGCGCTATGCCCTTCGTCATGCGTTCCAGCGCTGCAACTTGTTGCTCACGCACCGCCGGATCATAAGAGCGTAAAGTCAGTTGAAGCTTCACTTCGTTAGAGATGATGTTATGTTTAGAGCCTCCGTGGATCGAGCCCACCGTAATCACCGAAGGCTTTAATGGTGATATCTCACGGCTGGAAATGGTTTGCGCGGCCAGCACAATACGTGATGCCAGCACCACAGGGTCGATTGTGGTGTGTGGATAAGCACCATGACCGCCTTTACCACGTACAGTAATGTCTACCGAGTCGACATTGGCCAATGCATAGCCTGGCGCAATGGCTACCTGACCCGCAGGTAATGAGGCACTCACATGCAGGCCAAGTACATGATCAGGCTTCGCAAAACGGCTAAACAAACCTTCTTTAAGCATGGCTTTTGCCCCTGCCCCGACTTCTTCTGCCGGTTGTGCCACCATCATCAAGGTCCCCTGCCATTGATCACGGTTATTCGCCAGTTGCTGTGCCGTACCGATAAAGCTGGTCATGTGAATATCATGACCACACCCGTGCATCACACCCACCTCATTATTGCTGGCATCTTTTACTCTTACTTTTGAAGCATAGGACTTGCCGGTTTGCTCTACGATGGGCAGACCATCGGTATCAGCACGGATCATCACAGTGGGCCCTTCGCCATTGCGCAGCAGGGCCACAACGCCATGTCCGCCAATGTTTTCGGTCACCTCAAAACCCAACTGTTTGAGCTCTTTAGCCAGGCGTTTGGCGGTTTTCGCTTCCTGATAAGACAGTTCGGGATTCTGATGCAAGTGCAAATACAGCGCTTCAAGCTCAGGTAACGCCCGGGCGACTTCAGTGTCCAGTTGATACGCCACTGCGCTGTGACTCGCCAGCGCCAGCGATAATGCAGATAGTAGTGTTTTCATCATTGTTATTCTTACTGTTTTTTTGGATTTATCAGCTTGCGAAGAAATCGCACGAATTGCAACCACTTTGCGTTATCAGACTCAGTGTGATGTTAATAAACTACCCGATCCGGCCTTTCTTTATGCCTAACCTTTGCTAAGCTTAAAGTCTGAGCAACCATTCTCAACAAAGCCGTGAAAACTATTACTATCAACGACTTAAAACCAGGTATGTTTGTTGTTGGTGTCACCCAGCAAGCGGGCAATGTGCGGGTTAAAAGCCAGGGCTGGGTACGCACCAAAGGGGCAATTGGTGCATTACAAAAAGCTGGCGTACTGGAAGTGGAAATCGATCCAGACAAAACCCTGCAGGCCAAGCAGCAAAAGCAAGCGCAGTCGGATGAGGGCCCTCATGAGGCAGATGTTACCGTGCATGATCCGTGGCATAAAACCACCAGTGTCGAGGCCGAGCTGGATCTGGCCACCACTTTATACGAAGAAGCCAAAGGGTTGCAGGAAAAAGCCTTTGCGGATGTCAAAGCGGGTAAAGCCATCGCCGTTGACGAGTTTAAACAAACCGCATCGGGCTTTATTGACTCCATATTTCGTAATCAGGATGCCCTGGCCTGTATTGCCCGGATCCGTGAAAAAGACAGCTATTTGCTGGAACATTCACTGAATGTGTCCATTTTAATGAGCATTTTTGCCAAACACCTTGATCTGGAACGTGACATCATAGAGCAGCTGGCCACTGGTGCCTTATTACATGATATCGGCAAAATTAAAATTTCCAGTCAGATCCTCAACAAACCCGGAAAACTCAGTGACGATGAGTACCGCTTAATGATGGAGCATGCCAGATACAGTTATGAAATAGTCGGGGAAAGTGGCTTAGGTCAGATAGCCACTGAAATTGCAGGCTTTCATCATGAGCGCCTGGACGGCAGCGGCTACCCCTATGGCAAAAAGGCTGACGCGCTCTCTCAGTATGTGCGCATGGCTGCCATTGTTGACGTATACGATGCCTTGACTGCGGAGCGCGTGTATAAGGTAGGCCTGACACCCATCCGTGCCTTTCGTATTTTAAAAGACGGCACCCCCGAGCATTATGATGCCGATCTACTGGCGCACTTTATCAATTGTATTGGCGTATACCCGGTCGGCACCCTGGTGAAACTGAAAAGTGAACGCATTGGCATTGTTGCCTCAAGCAATCCGCAAGAACCGCTCAAGCCTGTAGTGAAAGTGTTTTATCATGCCAAAAACATGCTGTATACCGAAGTAAAAGACATAGACCTGGCTGATAAGCGGGTGACAGATGAGCTGGAAGCGGCGATAAAACCGGAAGAGTTCAGCATTGACCTGATCCGATTTTTCCGCCACACCATGATGCCCTGAGTGGCAACTACTCCGTAGGCCAATCCTGCATAGCCTGCAGCGTAAACTCTATGCCATCAAAGTCAAACATGGCCTGCTCCGGTGTGATCTCAACCAGTTGCAGCGCCCCCATATTATCGCCTTCATATAACTCACGGTTATTCAGCTTGATCCAGCGCTTTTCAGCGTCGGTGGCATAAATATGTGCCTGATAACGTAACCTTGGCAAACTATTTTGCAGCTGCACAGGCAACAACTCGACCGGCGTCGCACGTGCCGACCCTCTGGTGCTGGATAACACCTCAGAGGCAATCTGTTCAGACTGTGGTGCGGTATCTTCCACTGCCTGTTCAAACGCTTTTTTCAGCTCATCCGGTACACCCGCCAGTGCCTGAGCTTCCTGACGCTCCGCTTCTTGACGGGCCGCGTTCGCACGGGCTTGCTCCAGGGGGACCCCAAGCACTCGATAGCCACTCAGATCTTCCAGCGGTTGTTGTACTGGTTGCCCCTGATTGGCCGTGAACATCGCGGCATTATTGGGCTGATAAGCCTGTTGTGTCGCCGCATACTGATTCCCGACAGGTTGCTGCACAATCTGGCCATTGGCCGAAACGGGCACCAACTGCTGTGAATACACCGGCTGTCCCTGAGAATCAAAGCCCACCTGAACAGACATCCACTGATAGTGGATTTGGCGCTGCGCGCTATGCATCACAGGGTTAGCCGCCTGATTAACCGGTTGGCTGATAATTTGTCCGGGCTGCATGACAACCTGGTTGCTAACTGGCACCTGAGTCACCGGTGCAGGTGTCATGACAGGTACTGCCGCCTGAGTTTGTGTTGTCTGAGCCGGTGGACTGCTTTGCGGATTGGCTTGCTTATCCTCAGCCGCCACACTTGCATCATCACCTTCATCTGCGGTACTTGCCAGCACTTCAGTTTGGGGAGCACTCTGAACCGCTTCTCCCACAAAGTAACCGGCACTCAGCGAACACACACTGATCAGCGCCCCACCCAAAGTAAGGCTCAAACGGCGATAAAAACGGACCTGTTGCTCATGACGTGATTGTTGATAATCCTGCTCAGAGTCGATTTGTTGAGATTGTTTTAATGCATTGATTAGGTACGACATATCACACCACTAAAAAATATAAGAAAGACCGATGCCACAAATAAACATGGCAGCTACCCAACCAGACACCAGCACCGGCATATTCACCGACTTCTTACTGGACTGTGGCACCAGATCCAACGGCAGGGCCTCTTTGGCAGCCTGCACTGCAATCGCTTTGGTGACCAGTTGCTGTTGTGCGGAATACGCTCCCAGTAAACAGCGGTCTGCCAGTAAGTTAATTAGCCTTGGGATCCCGGCAGTAACCTGATGCATGTAAGCAATGGCCTGAGGCTCAAACAGGCTGGTCTGACAGCCAGCCTTATTAAGGCGATGCTTCACGTAAGCAAAGACCTGAGATTCCGTCAGCGGCAATAAGTGATAGCGTGCAGTGATCCGTTGTGCCAGCTGGCGCAATTCATTACGCTTTAGCAGCTGCTGTAATTCCGGCTGGCCCACCAGCACAATCTGCAACAGTTTTTTATGGTCGGTCTCCAGATTAGTAAGTAATCGCAACTGCTCCAGCACCTCAGCGGCCAGGTGTTGCGCTTCATCAATGATCAGCATGGTGTGACCACCCTGATGATGGTTATCCAGCAACCGCGCCTTAATCACATCGGTGAGAGATTTGAGAGTGGCATTATCCGCATCATAGTCAATATTCAGCTCGTCACAGATGCTTGCCAGCAATTCCATTTCCGACAACGCCGGGTTCAGAATAAATGCCACCTGCGTGGAATCAGGCAATTGCGCCAGCATGCTGCGGGTTACGGTTGTTTTACCTGTGCCAACTTCACCGGTCAGCAACACAAAGCCTCCGGCATCACCCAGGCCATAAGTTAGATGAGCAAGCGCTTCCTTATGGCGTTCGCTTAAGAACAAAAACTCCGGGTTTGGTGCTATCGAAAACGGCTTTTCGGTCAGACCAAAATAACGTAAATACACGGCTCGTCTCTTTCTTGTTAGAATGGGGCCTATAATGGCAAAAAAACAGCACAAGTGAAAACCTTGTTTGCATTTTCAATACGGAATTTACCATGAAAATTTACCTGGTCGGCGGCGCAGTACGCGATGAACTCCTCGGACGCCCTATTCTGGAACGCGATTACGTGGTCGTTGGCAGCACACCTGAGCAAATGGAAGCACTTGGTTATCAGCAGGTTGGCAAAGACTTCCCGGTATTCTTACACCCTGAGAGTAAAGATGAACACGCACTCGCCCGGACTGAACGAAAGCAAGGCCAGGGCTATACCGGGTTTATCTGTGATTTCGCGCCCAACATTACGCTGGAGGAAGATTTGATGCGTCGCGACCTCACAGTCAATGCCATTGCCCGGGATCAGGACGGCAGTCTGATTGACCCATACCAAGGCCAGCAAGACTTGGAAGCTCGGGTGCTACGCCATGTCAGTGATGCATTTGGAGAGGATCCGTTGCGGGTATTACGGGTTGCCCGCTTCGCCGCCCGCTACCATCACCTGGGTTTCACTATTGCCCCTGAAACACAGGCGCTGATGCAGCGCATGGTGGATGATGGCGAACTGGCGACACTCACCAAAGAGCGAGTGTGGCAGGAAGTTGAAAAATCTCTCAAAGACGGTGCCATTGACGTTTTTTCTGAGGTACTGGCCAGCCTCAGCGCACTTCCCCTGGTCATGCCATGGCTGAACGATTGGACAAGTGCCGATGGCCAATGCCTCAAAGCCCGCATTGCTCAGCTTAATCCACAAGATACTGACTTCCTGTTGATGAGTTTTGCCTTATGGCAATGTCAGGCGCAACTGGACGGTTACAATCTGGAGCAGGACTTTAAGATCCCTAAAGCTTACTGCGAGGCCCTGCGCGACTTGCAGGCGGCACTGCCGGTGTTGCAAGGTGCCCAGTGGCAACCACACACCATAATGCAGATTTTTAACCTGCTGGATGCGTCACGCCGCCCACAGCGACTGACTTTGCTCTGTAAAGTCGCCAGAACGTTCAGTGATGAGCTGGCCAGCCGTTGCGACACGTTATCGCACGCACTTTCGCTTGCAGCAAATGTAAAAGCACAGGATGTCATTGCGTTGGGCTTTAAGGGTCCGCAAATCAAAACCGAAATGGACAAGTTAAAAGTACAAGCCATACAAGCTTTGTTTGACGGACAACAGCCTTAGCCACGACAGGAAGCTAAGCCCTAAGCCCCTTGTACAGTCATAACTTTCGGCCATCGTTATGACTGTAACCAAACACCAAACTCTCACTTAACAACCCACTCAGTCGCTGTATTACACCCACAATAACGGCCCAGCTGACAAGCTGCCTTAAACTGTTCTGCTCAGATAAAAACCCACAGGTGCATGATATATATACTTTTAAAATAAAAGAGCCTAAATTCAGCCTAACATCAAGATAACGTCATGCCTTTTATCTCAGCCTGGATACAGTGTGATTTCAGCACATCTGCTGTCGTAACCAAGCACCAGAACATCAAGAGGAATTCGCATGATAAAACGCGCCCTGACACTATCCCTGTTACTGCTGTCTTTTAATCTACTAGCCAGCATGAAAACGATGCCCTATGAAATACCGCGAACTCAGGTTGTGCCGCTGACTCAAGCTGATACTAACCACCAATATCAACTCATCATCCAGCTTCCGGAAAATTACACTGCGGAAAAACACCATCCCGTACTGTATTACACCGATGCCGCCTGGCACATCGAAATGCTGGCATCTGCCGCCTATTTTCTGATGGAAGACGCCATCCTGGTCGGGATTTCCTGGCAAACCAATATGCCAGCTCCCCTGATGAAAGAAGAGGGAGCCCATATCAGCCGCTTTAGAGATTACTCTTTTGCACCGTCGAGCAACCCCGAGAATCAGGCAAAATACCAGTTTGGCGGGGCCAACGCACACATCGACTTTATCCGCAGTCAGGTCAAGCCCTACATTGAACAGCACTATCGCGTTAAACCCGACAGCGACAGTTACTTTGGATACTCCATGGGTGGGCTATTTGGCGCTTACACACTCCTGACACAGCCAGATACTTTTGATAATTATCTGCTGGGCAGCCCTTCAGTATGGCGGCTGGCGCAACTCATCAAAACCCGCAAAAAAGCCTTGAGCAAAGCGAAAGCCAATGTTTACCTCTCCCACGGTACTGAGGAAGCCAAGCTGAGCCCGCACATTAATGACTTTTATACATTTTTAAATCAGCAGAATAACCCTTCTATGCATGTAGAACTGGCCGTCATAGAAGGTACACACCAAACTGCCGCGCCATTGACCGGCGTCCGTGCCGTCAAATGGCTATCAGAGCGCACTGCCGCAGGAGTATCGCTATGAAATCCAATGCATTCAAAATCGCCATCGCCAGCATGCTGTTTGCGAGCGGTCAATCTCACGCAGAAGCGGAATTCGCCCCCGTCACGGGGCCTCTGATGGGCCAGACACCACCCGGCATGATTGCCGAGCCCTTTGCGCCGGGTCTGATCTCCAGAGGTGACTGGGAAATTGAAGGGGTGTTTGCACCGGGCATGCAGGAGTTTTACTTTACCCTTGACCGGGGCGTCTATGCGGGCCCAGATAAAACGGGCTTTCGTCCAACCGTGATTGGCTTCAGGCAGCAAAACAACCAATGGGTCAAGTTCACTGAGTTTTTACGCACCGGCGAGGTCAGCTTCTCACCCGATGGTCAGCGTATGCATATGGCAGAAGACTACCGGGAACGTCAGGGCAACGGCTGGTCAGAGCCCCAGAGTCTGGGCCCGATGTTTGACCGCGAAGACTGGGGCATTATGCGCTTGTCCGCTTCCAGCAAAGGCACTTATGTCTTTGATGATTATAAAAGCAAGGTAGTGCGCATTTCTGAGCTTGTAAACGGCCAGCGACAAGCACCTCGGATCATGAACAAAGTAGTCAACTCGGGTGAAATGACCGCCCACCCTTTTATCGCCCCCGATGAAAGCTATCTGATCTGGGACAGTAAACGCAAAGACGGATTTGGGGATTCCGACCTCTATATCAGCTTTAAACAAAAAGACGGCAACTGGGGGCGCGCTATCAATATGGGCCCTGCCGTCAACTCAGATAAATGGGATGCCTATGCCACTGTCACACCTGATGGTAAGTATCTGTTATTTAACCGAGGTGTCAGTGACGACAACAAGAATGTTGATATCTATTGGGTGGATGCCAGCATCATTGACACCCTCAGAGCACGACAATAAATAGCACATGCGCCGTTATCACCGTATCAAACCCAGTGACACGCGTGATAACGCGCCTTTTGTCAGGCTCAGCAACAGATAAGCACTCCAGTGCAATGGCTTAGCACGTGCTACCGGGTTGGCCAGCAAACGTAGTGCATGACCATACAACCGATGCCTGATATTACGCTTGGCCAAATCACAGATGTGCGTGGCAACGTATTTATGTGCCATGGCTATGTGCGTGACCTCGCCATTTTTAACGGCTGTCAGCAAACGCTCTGCAAAAGGGCACAGCTGCGTCGGTGGTGCTTTATCGCAGGCACTGCCTGGCGCTCCGAGAAAATAAAAACTCTCAATAGCCGGAGAATACGCAATGCGCGATTTCAAGGCTGCCTGGACATAAAAGCTCTGATCTTCACCCATCCATTCCCCTACCGGGAAGCCGCCTAATTGATGAAAGGCCCCCTTCTCAACCACCAGACTCGACATGGTAAAAGGCAAATCCCCATTGGCCGCTACCTCAAAATAATTATCCATCTCATACCCTTCTGGCGTCCAGTCGGTCAGAGCGATTTTGGCGTCAATGTATTCGCCATTGTCGAGCACTTTCTGATAGCGAGAAGCGAACAGTCCGGCCGCGGGAAAACGTTGGATCAATTCTGCCATACGTGCCAAAAAGAACGGACTCCAGGTATCGTCGGCATCAAGAAACGCCACATAATCTGAGGAGGCCACTTTAACGCCTTTATTGCGCGCAACAGAGACGCCCTGATTGGCCTGACGTACCAGTCGCAGGTTGGGCAAACCCAGATCAATCACTTTTTGCGGACTGTCATCGGTAGAGCCATCGTCCACCACAATGATTTCCGCAGCCTGATAATGCTGTGCATGAACACTTTGCAGTGCCCGGATAATGCACTCGCTCTTATTGTACAGTGGAATAACGACTGTGAATTGAATAGTGTTCATAGTTTTCGCTCCAGTTAGAAAGAGATAAAGTGATAGCCTGATTGAGGGCCAGACTGGGGGCATCGAAACCGCGCTCCAGGCCGCGATACATCACCCGAAATAACGTATCCGGACTAAATTCATTGGCGTCAAACGCATACTGCAGCGGCAAGCCAATTTGTTCACACCACTGTGTGCATTTGGCGTGATATTGCAGACTGATAAACGGCGTTTGTGTCATATAGGCGTATATTTGCGCATGCAGTCGCATGCCGACCATCACCCGGAACATCGCCATACACTGTAAAATACTGGCAGGGTTCGGCACATAGCTGACCCGCTTCACATTCACATACTCAGGCAGGCGAGCAACTATTTTGTCGTGAATGGCTCTGTCGCTGCCTTGTGTTTGATCATTCAAATCAACCAGGTAAATGTCTTCGTTAGTAAAGCTCCACACAGTCGTGATCAGATCAACCGCTTTCGCAATACGACGCAACTCGTTGTGCTCATTCACATTGCCAAACGCATCGATAGATTGTGGGCAAAAATTAAATGCAATCCCCTGGCGCTTAACCGGATTCAATTTACCTTGCAGGTGATGCAATAAAGAAGGCGCAAGATCAAACGTGTGCTTCAGGTTCGCATGAGGTGCCAGCGCCTCGGCAATGTCATAGCTTTGTTTGTCACGTAAGGTAACCAGTCCACATTCGTACAGAAACTTTTTACACTGGTTTTCATCATCCAGTGTTTTGAATGGCTCAATGCCAACGCCCAGTGCCATGGACTGCTTACGACCACTCAGTGCCATCATATGACGCTTAAGCGCAATGTCGCGGCTACTATGTAGCACAGAGCCACCACCAAAAATAACGTGCTGTGCCCCATACGCATGACGGTAGTGCCATAACCGCTGGTGACCACGAAACAGCAGTGGCTGCTGTCCAACACAGCCAATCTGATTCACCAGTGCGTCATCGTCAGGCGCGCTGACAGTGATCTGTTCACTGCCCAGAAAATGCCGGGCTCCCATTGCTGATGCCAGCATGAGCGCATCGTCACCGCTGTTGCGCATGCCGTAGTAGCCGACAATATATGCTTTGTTTTTTGCTGCCATTGTGCTGCCTCGTTAAGTTAATATACTTAGGTATTGCAGCTCTCGTGCCAGAATTTAAATCACTGTTTTTAAATGATTTACTGTAAAATTAAGCAGATTGTGAATGCTTAATTTGCAAAAGGCGATGCGTTGTCTGGAGTGAATTACCAAAATAAAAAAGCGGGTTTGCAAAAAGAAAGCCACCGACTAAGCGGTGGCTCTACATGAAAAGACAGGTGTGATCCACAATGTGCTCCCTCAATGAATTTAGTAGGCTCCTTTGGCACCAATGACGCAAGGGATGGTCTTAAGCAAAATGGTGACATCATTCAGCGCACTTTGCTCGCTGATGTAGCGCTTGTCCAGTTGCACCTGCTGTGCAAAAGTCGTGTCGGCGCGGCCGGTGACCTGCCATAAGCCAGTCAGTCCCTGCTCACTGTTAAGGCGACCTAACTCATGTGGCTGGTATGCGTGTACTTCTTTTTCCAGCGCTGGGCGCGGACCTATTAGCAACATATCTCCCCGTACCACATTCATCAGCTGGGGTAACTCGTCGATTGAGTACTTGCGAATGAAAGCACCAATACGGGTAATACGCGGATCATTACGATATTTAGCACACACACCTTCACGGTCGCTTTGTGCCGGGTCTGGATTACGAAAGCGCGGATCCTCCGGCATGTACATAGAACGAAACTTATACATGGTAAAACGGCGGCCCAGTTTACCTACCCGAACCTGTTTGTATACACATGGCCCCTGACTTTCCAGCTTGATCAGTGCTATAAGTACCAGTAAAAACGGGCTGAGTAAAAGTAATCCAGTAATCGCAGCCAGGCGCTGTAAACAGGCTGGAATACCATGGTGACGACCATCTGTTTTGGTTTGCTCAGAAGCAGATGATGACATTGTATTGTACTGAGTTGCAGTGGTTTTTTTGATGCTATACATGATTAAAGTCCTCGCAAAGCTTGTTGTAAAACATAAACACGGAATAGGAAAATCGGGTTACCGAGTACATAGCGGTTAAACTTGGCTTTGGGCTCCTGGATCAGACGCCAAACCCATTCAAGGCCCAGCTCTCTCATCCACATGGGGGCACGCGCTATATTGCCGGAGAAAAAATCGAATAAGCCGCCGACCGCCAGCGCACACTGCGCCTGGAGTTTATGCTTGTTGTTATCTATCCAGAGTTCCTGGCGAGGCGAACCCAAGGCGACCAGTACAATGTCGGCACCACTTTGATTAATACAGTCGACAACCTGATCATCATCATCGAAGTAGCCGTGGTGCACACCCGCAATGCGCAACCCCGGGTATTGTTGACTCAAGTTGGCAGCGGCTTTGTGTGCGACACCGGGCTGTGCACCGAGTAAAAACAGAGAACGTTGATTTTCAGCGGCAGCCTGACAAAGCCCGGGCAGCATGTCGGTACCATTATTGTTGTCGGCCAGGTTCATGCCCGCTTTTCGGGCCGCGATCCGCATACCCGACCCATCAATAAAGTTCCGGTCACTGTTTTGCAGTACCTGATAGAGCTGTGCGTTACCAGCCGATAAATTAACCGAGTTGACGTTGATGTAGTAAGCCGAACGGCACCCCTGTGTATCTGTTTCCGCCGAGTCTTTTACAACCCAATCCACTGCAACCTGCATACGCGTGTTACTAAACGGAATACCAAACAATTCACTGCTCGACGGGGTACTTGCCGATTTGCGATACAAGCCCAGACACAAGAGCACCTTAAATACTAATAAAATATCTGCTAACAAAGACTGGTTGTGCTGCGCATGGAGCAAAGCAAGCGGCTTATCCACACTGAGCCCGGTCAGGCTATGTAACCAGAGACAATCGAATAGTCCAGGCTGACCACAGGGTGAGTGTAAACGCGCCACCCGAGGCATGCTCACGCCGTCACGTAGCAGCGGGTTACCAACAAACCGAATACGACCACTCACAACATTTAACAGCGCTGCGCTGCGCTTGAATATGCCGACCTGCCAGCCGAGCAACAACACTGGCTGAGCGCTCACGTCTATCCAGGTCTGGCGTCTCAGTGGTGCTTTGAAACAGATTAGCGCAGCCAGAGAATTGAAACAGAACAACGGCACTAAAGCAGTGACTAACACCAATGCAGCGCTGACTCTGAGTGCTTTACGTGCACCTGACTCACTTGCGTGTGATGAGTGTGTGGTTAAGTAAGTAGACATCGCTTCCTCCGCTGTTAAGTTGATTACACCGAATAGATAGCGAAGACCATGCCAAAATTTAAACCTTTGATTTAAGTTGAATTTTAAGTTTTTATGGGGTTCTATTCTCAGCTAAATTGCATTGCATTTTGAGAATTTTCTTATTTTGAAAAGCGTCGATGCGACGCTTATAAGGAGGAAAAATAACCCGGATACAAAGTCTGGATCTGGCTCAGTGCCGCAGGAATGCGCAGCTGCACCACGGCGAGCTTATCCGCTTGCTCGTCCGGGCGGGACAGACTATGCCCGAGCAACAGACGTGAACATTTGAAAATCAATGTATGGAAGCATTTGTCCAATATTGAGCACTTCAGCGGCCCGTAATTAAAGTGACGAATATAGTCATCCAGGTGTGGCTCACAGGTGTTATTCCAGCGCCGTTCCAGCTCACCGACGCCCTCGCAATCCTGTGCATAATGGATCACATGGCCATTTTCTCCCCAGCCAATTCCCCGGGATTCAGCCACCGGCTCGGTCATCGCCGCTATCAGTGTATCCAGCCACTCAATTGCCTGTGGGCAGTTGCGCATCAGCATCACGCCTGAGTTAAACGCCCCACTGTAACCCCGAGCCAGAAAAAGGAACTTATCGGCGTCATCCAGTTTATCCAGTGCCGGGCACGCAGGCTGGATACAGGCATCCGCATCAACAAACATCACCTGTTGATAACCCGCCTGTAACGCCGCTTTCAACAAAAACAACTTCAGCCAGCAGCACTCAGCGCCCAGCCGATTCAACCAGGGCCGTGTGACCACCACATAATCATAGCCCATGCGCCTGGCATAGTGACGTTGACTGTTCAGATAACGTCGGTAACGCCACTGATACCCATTCAATGCCAGGCTAAATATCAAAGTGTCTGTTTGAGACGATTGCATGCCGACCTCCTTTATCTTCCATCTCTCATGAAGCAAGTATTGCACCGTTTATAGAAAACACCGCATAGGCTGACTTTTCATGCTGACGGATAATCTCTGTCGGTCAGCATTTTTTGTTTGCAAAGCGCAATGCAGTGCAATTTGCAAAAAACCTCACCACCACAGAACAAAAAAACATAAGCAACTGATAAATAACAACTAAATTCTTGGCACACTTCATGAAATAACCAGTACAGAAGTACAAGATTGAATTTAACTGGAGCGAATATGATGAAACTGCTTAACCCACTTTACCCTTTGATGACCTGCGGACTGCTGTCTTTTGCAGCCTCTGCAGTCGAACAGATAGAGGGTCAATATGTCTGGCAATTCCAATCTGGTGAAGCCTGGCCAACAGGCTACAACCAGTCTACCGGCAAGCCCGACTCACTGATTTATGCACGTGACGAATACAGTCCGGAGTTCTTCCAGCGCATTCAAAACGCACTGCCTGAAGCGAGAATTAACGAGGCCTTCATTACAGGTGACGAAGGGTCTACCATACACCTGGTTGAAGATGCTGAAGTGTTTGTAACGTTTATCCACGAAGGCGCGGGCTACAAAAACTCCTTTGGTTACTTTACCTTCGACCCGGAGAATCCGCCACAATCACCTGAAGAGGTGCAGGAGACTATCGTGTTTCCAAATCTCAGCTACCCACATCTGACCAATGGCCACCGGGTTAGTATTGGCGAGTTTCCGGCAGGCACCAGCATTGGCTTCTTTATTGCGGCAAACGGCTTTTGGTATTACACCGGCGTAAAACCATTTCAGATCCCTTATTACTATTCATTGTCTGATCTCAACCCGGAAAGTAACGAGACCTTGCGTCAGCACTGCGTGTTATTGCTGGATGAAGAAGAGCAGGAAGTGGTCATCGGCTTCGAAGACTTACCCCGCACCTGGGGAGACAACGACTTTAATGATGCGGTATTCAGCGTAAAAAGCTCACCCGCGACTGCCATATCCGCCCTCAACCTGACGGTCATGCCAGAGCAAAACGACAGCGATGCCGACGGCATTGAAGACGAACAAGATGAATTTCCTAACGACTTTAACCGGGCCTACAGCCAATATTATCCGAGCGCAGAAGGGGTCACGACACTCGCATTCGAAGATAACTGGCCTGCCCGCGGTGACCATGACATGAACGACCTGGTAGTTAAACAACGCATTCGCTTTACCTACAATGCGGATAACCAGATCAGCGGTTTCATCATCAATGGTTGGATCACGGCACGCGGTGCAGCTTACCAGAATGGTTTCGGTCTGCGTCTTATGAACAGTAACCCTGCACTGATTGAACAAGCCACACTCACGGTTGACGGTCAAAGCTATGACAAAACGGCAGAAGACGGACAAACCAACGCCGTGTTGTCATTGTGGAGCAATACCCATGTCTTCACCACCACAGGTCAGTCTGGCCAGTGCCAGCACTTTAATACGGTGATGACCTGCGATTACTTTGAACCTGTACCATACACCTTCGATGTCAGCTTTGAACAAACCCTGGATGCACTGAGCATCAACGATTTCGATTTCTTCCTGTACAGAACCCAAGATCGTTCACTGGAAATCCACATGGCAGATTTCCCGCCAACCGACAAGTTTGATGCTAACCGCTTTGGTACAGCCGATGATACCTCAGATGCACAAGCGGGCCGCTACTTCAGAACAGCCGAGAACCTGCCCTGGGCCTTAATGATCAGTAATGACTGGCACTATCCCAGAGAATATCTCGACGTAATCTGGGCGTATCCTGCCTACGAAACCTGGGTGGAAAGCAATGGCGAACAGGCTCAGGACTGGTTTATGACCAACGAACGCACCACCCATACGTTCAGCGCACACTAAGAGGATATGACCATGAATACATTAACTAAATTTTCAGCTTTAACCCTGGTTTGTTTCACTTTGAGTGGCTGCGGAGGCGGTGGTGGTGAAGGTGGCTCAACGGGCACCTCAACCAGCAGCGGTAATACGGCCACAGCACCGGCAAATAACACCAGCACACCTGCATCAACTGGGACCACACAAGATCAAAGTCAGGCGCAGAACGATGGCGCGGCAGCACCTGTGGAGCCGACAGAACCTGCACCAAGTTACGAGCCTGACCCGACATTGCTGGACAGCCCGGCTGAAACCTCTAACGACTTGCATGTCAAAGCGGATTTTAACTTCAGTACCAGTAAAACAGTGACCTTAGATCTGGGCGGCCAGGATGTGCTGGGAGACAGCCTGGCCAATAAAATGGTGAAAGTCTATGCCATGCATGAGGTGGTTGAAAGCTATGAGGATGAGGCAATGGCGGACAAAGCCCTGCTGGCAACGGCACGCTTTAATAATGCCGGACAGATCACCATGACACTGGATATTCCGGTTAATTACAAAACCCTGCTGATCAGCGTAGATGGTATGTTACAGAGCAATCATTTGCTCACCGAGCTGAATATGCAGGCCACCACAGTGGCACATCAGTTCAATTAAACAATGATAGTTCCTCGCAAAACCGCCTGCTCCTCTCTCATCGCAGGCGGTTTTATTTAGCACCATAAACTCCTGTATATTAATGCTTCAAATTGTCAAAGACTGTGTAATACTTCTATTAACACGCGTTAACTCAGGCAGGATTACATGGAACCGGTTACTAACATTACCTTGCTGTTCGTCGATGACGAACCCCTTATTCTACGCTCCCTCACCCGCGCGCTTAAAAATGAGCCCTATACAGTGTTCACTGCGTCAAGTGGAGAAGAAGGCCTGGCCTTGTTAGAACAACACCCTATCGACGTCGTTGTCTCAGATAAAATGATGCCCAATATGTCCGGCATTGAGTTTCTGGCTCAGGTCGCCGAGCGCTTTCCGGACACCATTCGCATGATGCTCACCGCCTTCACCGAAGTGGAAGACCTCATTGATGCCATTAACCAGGGCAAGGTATGGGGCTATATGCAAAAGCCCTTCGACATCGGCAATATCAAACTCACACTCGAGCAGGCCGTTCAGACCAAAATGTTGGTCGCTGAACGGAATATGTTGCGGGCCAGCCTGCAGCGCTATCATAGCTCAATCAAATCGCAGTTTTATCGCTTTGTAGGGGGCTCCATTGCCATGCAAATGGTGTATAAAGCCATCGAAAAAGCCGGCCCCAGTCAGGCCAATGTATTTATCACCGGGCCCAGTGGAACCGGTAAAGAGCTGGCCGCCGATGCCATTCACCGCGCCAGTACGCGCAAAGATAAGCCGCTGGTGTGTATCAACTGTGCTGCGATCCCCAGTGAACTGATGGAATCAGAAATCTTTGGTCACATTAAAGGCGCATTCTCGGGGGCCGTCACGAACCGCGATGGCGCTGCCACACAAGCCGACGGCGGCACCCTGTTTTTAGATGAAATCGGCGAAATGGACATGAACCTGCAGGCTAAGATCTTGCGTTTTGTCCAGTCAGGTACTTTCCAGAAGGTCGGCAGCGGCAAAGAAGAAAAGGTCGATGTGCGTTTTATCTGTGCGACCAACCGTGAACCGCATCAGGCCATTGCCGATCAGCGGTTACGTGAAGACTTGTTTTACCGTCTGAACGTCATTGCCATTGATTTGCCCGCATTGCATGAACGAGATCACGATGCCTTGCAAATTGCGCAGCACTTTTTGAGCAAGTTCAGTGAAATCGAGAACAAAGTCTTTGTTGGTTTTTCATCTGCCGCCGAACAACTCATCGTAAATTATGACTGGCCGGGTAATGTACGTCAGCTCGAAAACCTGATCCACAGCTGTGTGGTAATGTCCGATGGTCCCCTCATCACCGAAGACACGTTACAAATGCAGCTTAAGCTCAAGCCGAGCGATGCCCAGGCTTTACTCAATGGTCAATCAGGCAACGCCTCTGTAACTCAGAGCACACCAATGCCGCAACCGGTGGCAGTGCAGGAAAGTGGCTATGCAGCCCCACAGTCATCAGATGTCCCCTCTGCCAATCAGATTTGTTCTCTCGCCGAGGTTGAACGTATCGCCATAGAAAAGGCCATTGCAGCATGCGATGACAATGTGGTGAAAGCAGCCAGTTTACTAGAAGTCAGCCCGTCAACGCTGTATCGCAAAATACAGCAATGGGGAGACAATAAAACCGGCGCCTGATCCAATCAAACATGCTGTCTGTGCAGATTGCAAATTGCAAAATCGCCATTGCAAAATGCGATCTGCACACCTCCTCCGTTACTAAATTTGTCCAGCTTATAGCCTTCGAACTGGGCGTCACCATCTCAACCAATCTGTTAAAGCCATATAAAACAAACGATTAAAATCAATTCTCAGTTTGTTTTTTGTACTTACCCGTCTTGGTACGAATTTTGGTTAGTAAAGGTATCTGATAAAAAAGAGCGCGATACCATGACTCACTCATCCAGCACAATGCGGACCCTGCTCAGCAACACTTCGTACCTGATTGGTGCAGAAGTGGTTGCCAAGGCTTCGCGGCTGATCAGCATCATGGCCATGGCGGCCTGCTTGTCTGCGACCGAATATGGTACAGCCATGCTTGCGCTGACACTGCATGAAGTGCTGAGACTCCTGCTTCGCTCAGGCGCGGGGGCACAGGTGATCCGTGCCAGCGATGATGAATTGCCCGCATTTTTAAAAAATGGTCTATTACTTCAATGGCTGCTTTGTGGCGCTTTGTGTGTGGTGCAAATACTTGTTGCACTGGCGAGTACCTGGCTATTTCCTGGCCAGGACATGATGCACCTGGTCGCCCTGATGGCTCTGACTTATCTAGTCTTCCCATTGGTGTGTAATCAGGTCTTTCTGATGCAACGCCGAAACCAGATGGGTTTGTTTGGCCTGATCAGCAGCGTTTGTATCATCACCGAAAACCTGGCCCTGGCCGCTGCACTTTATCTTGATGCAGGCCTGTTGGCCGTCGTGATTGGTAAATGGGCGTTTACGTTACTGTGGCTTGGCTGCTTTGCCTTCATGCAGTCTTCGCCCCTGGCTGGCGCGTACAGTCGGGCCGTTTTTTCCCGGCTGCTGCGGGCATCAACACAACTGGCTGGCAGTGAGATCCTGCGCTCACTGCGTGTCAACATGGACATGTTTGTGGCGGCTCGCCTGCTAACCCCAGAGCTGTTCGGTTTATATAGTTTTGCTAAAAGTGTGGGCGTCGGGCTGGCGATATCCGTGGCCCAAGCCTACACCACTGCGCTCTACCCGTTTGTCTGCAAGCTTAAAAATGCAGGCAGCTTTGAGCGCAGACATCGTCACCTGTTGCTGGCCATCACGGCCGCAGTCTCTGCCATTTTCATCTTTCAGGCGTTACTGGTGCCCTGGTACGTACCGGTGTTATTCAGCGACAACTGGCAAGGCAGCTTTACCACCAGCGCACTGCTGTGCCTGATAGCGACAACGACCGTGTGGGTAGATAGCTACGCGATGATGCTTCGCGCCAATGGTCATTATGCACGAGAGTGCCAGCTTAACGCATATTGTTTACTGATTTCTCTGACAGGGCTGTTAATGATACAGCCAGGTCAGCCCGTTTTACTTGCTGCTGTTTTGGTCAGTTGCAGTGCTTTGTGGCTGCTCTTCCCGGCGGCAGACATTGCACTGAAACGCTGTCACGTCAGCGCAGCAAAATCTTCTTCATGATCCGGAGCCCATTATGACTAACTATGTAATTAACTCAAAACCCGTTGTCAGTATCATCATCCCTATGTACAACGTTGAAAAGTATATCGATAAATGTATCTGCTCGGTCCTTAACCAGACCTATCAAAATTTTGAAGTGATCTGTGTTGATGATGGCTGCAGTGACAACACACTCAGCTATCTGCGAGACTATAAAGATCATCGCATCAACATCATTCGCCAGCAAAACCGCGGCTTATCCGGGGCCCGTAATACAGGGATCCGTAATGCACGAGGCGTTTATATCGCTTTGCTGGATGCCGACGATTATTGGGCAGTTGATAAGCTAGAAAAACACATTGCTCATTTAAATCGAAACCCCCAGGTTGATGTCAGCTACTGTCCTTCGCTGTTTGTTGATGATGACAATAAACAACTGGGCATTGGTCAGTTCCCCAAGTTGAACAACATAGATGCCAAGACCATTTTTTGTCGTAACCCTATTGGTAATGGCTCTGCACCGGTGATCCGCGCTTCTGCGCTGGAAAAAGTGGCGTTTCACGATGAGACCCGCAGCTGGAGACAGTACTTTGATGAAAACCTGAGACAGTCTGAGGACATTGAGATGTGGCTGCGCCTGGCACTATACACTCAGGCGACCTTCGCCGGGATCCCTGAGCCGTTGACATATTATCGCGTCAACGCCAGTGGCCTGTCCGCCAACTTGCAAAAGCAATATCAGAGCTGGGAAACGGCGGTCAATAAACATCGCCGCAGCCATGCGCAATTTTTCAAGCAGTGTGGGTCGCTTGCGCGCGCTTATCAGCTCAGATATCTGAGTCGTCGTGCCGTGCAGTCGCGTAACACTTCAGCCGCAATAAAGCTGATACATCAGGCATTATTCACCGATATTCGCATTTTGTTCGAAGAGCCTGGTCGCACAGCACTCACCTGGTGTTGTGCCCTGACCAGTCTGTTGCCGAAGTCGCTTTACAATCGCGCAGAAAAACTGGCGATGCGCACTGTGGGCCAGTCGAATAAACACCCTGCGGGCTAACCCTTCGCTCCCGGGCCTGCGATTATCAGCATGTCGTAATGATAAGCTGATAGCGCACCTCGTACCTGAGGCCCTTAAGCCAGCTTTTGCTGGCTTCTTTTCATTTTGAAACTGCTTTGCAAAATACAAAAAGCCACGTAAAAACCCGCCTAAAAAACATTAACAGATTGATTATTATAAACTTTAAAAGTTGGCTCAAATTATGCTCCTCTCTTATTAAGACCACTTAGAGAGACAGACCTCCAAGGAGCACATTATGAAACCAGCCACTTCAATCACAGCCCTGATGACCCGCACTTGTGCGCTCGTACTGTGTGTGCTTGGTTCAGGGTGCACACTCAGCCCGGACTATAATGACGAGGACTTTTATGGCATGCCACATGCGGTTGGTACGCAATTCGGTCAGTCTAACTCCGTGTTTGCCTCTCGCCTGACTTGCACCGACGCGGACAACTTTGCAGCCGCAGCGAATTATCGCATCGACCAGCCTATTCCGCTTGCCGCACCTGGCCTGAATCCCTATGAGTCCAGTCACAGTGGGGTATTCGGCGCTGCACCACTGAGCCCGGGTGACCTGATCCAGGTCAGAATGGAATACGGTGAGGGCTTCAACGGCGACTATGTACTGGACAGCTCTGGCGCACTGACACTGCCCGTTATCGACCCCATTTACGCCGCGGGCCTGACCACCAAAGCGCTGGCACAAAAAGTTGAACTGGCGCTGATCCGGGCCAAAATTTTCCGTGCTCAAACGTTAGATGTCACAGTAAAAGTAAAAACCTGGGCAGCCATTGAAGTCCCGGTTTCTGGCGCAGTGTTTTCACCGGGCCGGGTCACCATCAATGCAAAATTACCCGAGCAACTATTAGATCAACAAGTCGCCGCGTCTGGCGATCACTCTAAGCAACGTCTGCTGTCCGAAGCGATACGTGCTGCTGCCGGGGTGCGTCCTGATGCCAAGCTGGACCAAGTGATTTTGGTGCGCCAAGGCTGGCGCATTGAAGCAGATTTGACCGGCATCATGACCGGACAGCCCGTTTCTGACCACGTACTGATTGCCGGCGATCAGGTCATTGTACCGAGCACCGGGTGTTTTCAGCCAAACCTGGTGAAACCGTCGCAGATCACGCCAAAAGGGTTTCGGGTCTTTATGTCTAACCTGATTGACTCATCAATGAGTAACGCCAATGCGGCAATCGGTCGTTTTTCCAGTAATCTGCCGTATGGCACCCGGTTATTGCAGGCCGCGATTTCAGCGAACTGTGTGGGCGGTAAAGAATACACCAATGCGCCACGTCGCGTCGTGCTGGTCAGCAACCACCCATTGACAGGCCAAACCCAGGTCGTCGAGCGCTCCGTAGAGGAGCTGATGCGGATGTCTTATCGCGACCATGTTAACCCTTATGTCATGCCGAATGATGCGATAGCCTGCTATGATTCAGATATCACTAACTTGCGTGATATCGCAAAGACGCTACTCGATATTGTGGCACCCTTCTCTTTGTTGAGTAAGGAGGACTCATGAACACGCAACTTCAAGTAACAACACCGTACTCACGGTTCAGGGCGGCGGTTTACCGCACCCTGCACAAACCTTATCTGGTGACCTGTCTGGTCAGCTATGCTGTGATTTTACTACTGGTTTTTGCTTACCTGCAACAACCCGCGAAATATCGCAGCGACCTGGACATGGTGTTACCTGGCACAGGCGCAAACAGTAATGTATCGCTTGATGAAGTTGGCCAGGTAGTGTCATCCACCAGCGCACCGTTTGGCAAGGGATATAATCCCAGAGTGAATTACAAAGAAATGCTGATGAGCAAAAACCTGCTGGAGAATGCAGCTAACTCTATGGGCATGTCGGCCAAAGCATTTGGCCGTCCCAAAGTGCGTCTGACTGAGCAAACCTCAATCCTGAAAATAGAAATCACCGGGGCCAGCCCGCGTATCGCAGAGAAAAAAGCCTGGGCTTTATACAACGCATTACAGGACCAGCTTGATCATCTGCGTGCCGATGAAGTCCAGCGTCGTGATGCCAGCATCAAGTCAGTATTAGATCAGTACAGAGAGCGACTTAATCTTACACGCAGCAACATTACTGACTTTCAGCAACGCTCTTTGCTGATCAGCCGGGACCAGCTAGACCAGCAAATGCGTACGTTGTCCAATTTGAAGGAACAGGTTGCCATCGTCAAAGCCGAAATCGGCCGTGCTGAGTATTTTGTCGGCCAGCTCAGTGTTGATTTAGGCGTATCCCCTTCCATGGCGGGCCAGGCCTTTGTCCTGCAATCTGATGGTGAGTTCAGAGCCTATTTGTCTGAACTGGATAAAAGTGCAGCTCAGTTAAGCGAATACCGCTCTCGCTGGGACGATGGTCATCCCATGGTAAAAGCGGAGCTGGCGCGTTTTGAGCAGTCAAAACTGGCGCTCAGAACCCGCTCGGAAGGTCTGGTCGGGATCAATGCAGCCCATGCGTTTCACACCACAGATCTGGCGTCTAACCCGAATCGCGCGCAACTGTTTGCTGATCTGATCAGTGCGTTTGCCGCCAAAAAAGGCTCTGAAGCAAAATTGATTGAGCTGGAAAATGAAGTGCAGTTACTCAATGAAAAGCTCAAAGTGTACGCCAGAGAAGCAGCCGAACTGGAACGTCTGGAGCGTGAGTTTGATTTGGCAAAAGCGGTGTTCACCTCAGCGGTCGCGCGCCTCGAAGCCGGTAAAGCGGATATTTTCGCATCGTATCCGGTGATCCAGCTGATGTCTCCACCGTCATTGCCTGTGAACTCGTTCTCACCGAAAAAGTCCATTGCCGTTGCCGCAGCACTGGCCGCAATGATCTTCTTATCAATGGGTGTGTTAATGATCAACAAACGCCGGGTGATCATTTCCGCTGTGATGAAACAGCCAGACTAGCCGGAGGCAAGCATGCTATTCACCGCCTATTTACCCTTCAAGGAAAAGCGCTTTATCAGCACAGAAGAAAAATTGGTCTGGGCGGGTCTGGTGCTTACCTACCCCACTTTTATGCTGGGCATGCTGTATGTGATGGGCTCCATCATCGGCTGGTTGATTTTTATGGTGGTCTTAATGCGCTGCTATCTGGACCTGCGTGCTAAGCCTCGCCCACTGTCACCGATGATCTGGATGTGGATCATCGCCATGTTGCTGATGCTCGTGGCTTTGCTGGTCGCGCACAGCGAATGGTCCTTGGGCACCGGGCAAACCATTAAGTCCACCATTGGCTGGATGAAAGGCTGGGCACTGCTGGCTATTTTTCCTGTCATTGCGGCACTTGCAAAGATCCGCAAAGAAGTGGTGATCCGCGGGGTCTGTATTGTCGCTATTCACACGCTGATCTTCTCTTTTATTTCAGTGGCATTTTATGTCGTCAAGTTACCCGGTGATATTTTCCTGTCGCCATTGAAGGTCATCGGCGGACCAGGGGAAAGCTTTTTCATGGTCAGCTTTTACGGCATTAACCCCGAGACGGGTGCCGGGCGCTGGCGCTTCTTTACACCTTGGGCACCAGCGGCCGGATTTATGGCTTGCATTTACTTAGTCTTTTGTCTGCAAGAAACAAACAACCGCATTCGTCGCTGGGCCATTGCGGGCTGCTGGGCCATGCTGCTGTTGTCGCAATCCCGCGCTGGTATCGCCATTTTCATTATGCTGTTTCCTCTGGTGCTGTTCAGCGATAAATTTAAAGAGCCCTGGATGCTGCTGCTACTTGGGATTACCGTGCCCATCATATTGCTACTCGGTGAACCCATCTACAATTCAATCATGGATTCTTACGAGGCCGTGAAACAACAGCGCCCGGGCTCTACCAGAGTACGAAAAGCGCTGGCCAACATTGCCATTCAACGCTGGCAGGCAGAAGCGCCTATCTGGGGCCATGGCATTGTTGAGCGCGGGCCCAAAATGGTGGAATTTATGCCAATTGGCTCGCACCACAGCTGGTATGGGCTGTTATTTGTCAAAGGCATGGTTGGCGCGGTTGCGCTGGCAGTCCCTATGCTGGTTTCGAGTGTCTATTTACTGTGGGCGTCGCAAGATTCAAAAACCGCACAGACTGCGCTGTGTCTGATGGCAGTGTTGGTCTGCTACAGCTTCTTTGAGAATTTGGAGATCCTATCGTATCTCTACTGGCCTGCCCTGTTGTGGTTTGGTTTTGCATTTAGCAACAAACGCTCATCAATGGCAATGTAACGGGTGGCTGCGCGCTTCAGCGAGTTAGCGGTGAGCTGAGGCACGCCGTACACTTCGACCTCACAGTTATGACGGCTGCGAATACGCTCGGCGAGTAAGTCAAAGTCTCCATCCCCGGTCAGCAATACCACCACATCACAATGTGGCGCACACTCCATGGCATCCAGGGTGATCCCCACATCCCAATCACATTTGGCCGAGCCATCGGCGCGCTGAATATAGGGTTTTTGTTTAACCTCAAAGCCGATGGCTCTGAGAATATTCTGAAACTGTTGCTGCTTGGGTGCATTAGGCTCGCTGGAATAGGCCAAAGCACGATACAAAGTGCGGTCTTTTAATACCGTCTCCCAGAAGCCGTTATAATCAAAGCTTCTGCCATAAGCCTGCCTGGTGGTGTAGTAAATGTTCTGGACATCGACCAGAATGGCGATTTTTTTCATGGTGTTACGGACCTTTTAGGTTCATTCATGATGACGGTCGTGCACCACACTGAGTGTCAATGAATGCATATATGCCCTCGTAATAAAATTGCTTGCCAAGCTCGGGCTGTTGCTTAATTGCCTTACCCAATGCAGCCAGCAAAGTATCCGGGTTCCAGGCGTGCAGACACTGGCCATCAACCCCATGCGGTGGATTCAGTTTGAGCGCATCAAGAAAGCCAAATAAATAACCCTGGCAACCCTGCCTGAGTGCACTGTGCTGCTCGGAACGACAGTCATCAACAAAGTGCATAAGCCGACTTGGCTGATAAGCCTCACTATGAAAACTTAACCAGGCCAACGTAAAGATCACTCTTACCCGCACATTAGACTCCCGCTCATCTGACTGCGTATCGGCTGCATAATGGCCCTACTATATCACAGACCCCTGCCAGTGGGGTCATAAATAAGACGTTAAAAATTCACAACGTTTACATTCCCAATACACTTGTTCCCCGGATAATCCCGCGTTTCGTTTAATTACCAAGGAAACTACTATGACCTATTCTCTGCGAATACTGTCTTTGGGCCTGGTGCTGGCGCTCGGTCAGGCACACGCCCACACCGAAGGACTGGCCGTCCACCCCTATTTGCAATCTGCAACCCCGACCAGCATCTGGATCAAATGGGAAACCAGCAGTGGTGATGAGTCCATTGTAGAATGGGGCACCACCGCTGAGCTGGGCCAGCAAGCCAGCGGCACCAGTGAAACCGGTTATCTGCTGAGTCGTATCCATGAGGCCCAATTAACAAACCTTGCACCGGATAGCGTGTATTTCTACCGGGTCAGAACCGGTGATACTTACAGTCATATTCACCAGTTCAGAACCCCACCGCTGGCCTCTGCCGAGAAGAGCAGCCGTATTCTGGCAGTCAGTGACATGCAGCGAGACTCGGGGAACCCGGGCAAATTTGGCGAGATCATTAATCAGGGTGTATTGCCTTATGTGCAACAGGCATTGGGACTTGCGTTACACAATGGCCTGAATATGACCCTGATCCCCGGCGATTTAGTCGACAATGGCCAGGATTACAACAGCTGGCGCACCAGCTTCTTTTCCCCCATTGCAGCGCTGGCCAGCTCAGTGCCGCTGTATCCTGCCCCCGGCAATCACGAGCGTGATACTCCAACCTACTTTAAATACTTCCGGCTGCCAGAAAACGGCACACCCGGCTATGAGGAACACTGGTGGTATCAGGACCATTCCAATATCCGAGTGCTGTCACTCGACACCAATACCAATTACCGTATTGATGAACAGCTCATCTGGCTGGACAAAGTGCTGGCCGAAACCTGTCTGCGAGCACAAACCGATTTTGTCTTCGCGCAGATGCACCACCCGCATAAATCAGAAATGTGGATTGCCGGTGAGACCGATTACAGCGGTAAAATTGTTGAACGTCTTGAGGCCTTTTCAACACGCTGCAACAAACCGAGCATTCACTTTTTTGGCCACACTCACGCCTATTCTCGCGGCACCAGCCGGGATCACAATCACACTATGGTGAATGTGGCTTCCGCCGGTGGCAACCTGGATTACTTTGGCGAGTTTGCCCAGCGCGACTACACGGAATTCTCAGTTAGTGAAGACGAATATGGCTTTGTGGTGGTAGATGTTACCGCCGGTGACGACCCGGCTTTCGAACTCAAACGCATTTCAATGGGCGATGAGCAAGTGCCACTAAACAGCCAGATCAAGGACACGCTGACTGTACGGTTAAACAACACTGCACCGTTTACGCCTGAAATATTGGCCCCCACAGGACAAGTCCCGGCCAGTTGTGCCAACGCAGTCGCAACCTTATTTGCAGATCCCGATAAAGATCTGTTTGGTGCTGCTCACTGGCAATTGAGCAGTCACTGCGATGACTTCAGCCAACCACTGATCGATACCTGGTATCAGCATGAAAATATCTGGGATGGGGTTGATACCCGTGCAGGCCTTGCACCTAACCGCTTTGCACTGGGTCAGCTCACGCCTGGTGCGCAGTATTGCGTTCGCATGCGCATGCGAGACCGTTCGCTAGCCTGGAGTGACTGGTCACAACCGCAGTCATTTACCACCACTGATAGCACACAACTGACCGACAACCTGCTACAAAACCCGGGCGCAGAACTGGGCACCGACAGCTGGCTAGGTGACGGGCCGTTGGAAAGCCTGACAGATAAAGCCTGTGGCTCCGTTTCCCCTTATCAGGGTGAACGCTTCTTTGCCGTCGGTGGTGTCTGTGATAATGAACGCCAAAGCGGACGCGCATATCAGCGTGTTGATGTCAGCAACTGGGCTGCCAGTATTGACAATGGCACCCTAAAAGCCCTGTACTCGGGCATGCTACGTAGCTGGGGTGGCAGCGATATTCCCGCTTTTGCCCTTGAATTTCGTGATGCAGATCTGGCGCTGTTGAGCAGCACACCCGAAGTTAAAGGCGGGACTGCCAACTGGCAGGCCTATGTTCAGGAAGCGCCGCTGCCCGCCAATACCCGTTATATCGATTTCGTCCTGACGGGCCAGCGTACCAGTGGTACCGACAATGACAGCTATTTTGACAACTTAGCGCTCAAGCTGGCCGAACAAAGTGACTGTGCAACAGTGTCGGATCAGGGGCCTGCTGGCGTGGCGGAAGAATACATTACCCAGCAACCTGGCAACTCAGCCAATCTGCTGCAAAACCCGGGTGCTGAAGCCGGTATTCAGGGCTGGAGCGGCGCCGGTCCGGTGGAATCTCTGACAGCTCAACAATGTGACTCTATTCCCCCTGCGACTGGCGAGCGTTTTTTTGCCGTGGGTGGCGTGTGTACAGGGGAGTCGGCTCAGGGTCAGATCAGTCAGACACTGTCTGTACAGCACTACAGTCGATTAATCGAAGCAGGCCGGGTCAGCGTCAGTTATGGCGGTCAACTTCGCAATTACAGTGGTAAGGATGTGCCCGCCATTCAACTGCATTTTCTCGACAACCGTAGTCAAAGGGTGAGTGACAGTGAAAAACTCAGCACCACAGCTGCACAATGGACAACCCTATCCGGGCAAACACTACTACCCAAAGGGACAGCCTATATTGAGTTTGTCCTGCAAGGAACACGTAATCAGGGCAGCGACAATGACAGCTACTTTGATGATTTGATCTTGCAAATACGTGTTGATTAAGCCATCCGCCGCCGATCCACATCGGCGGCACCTTGAACTTTTCGCATCATGACACTTTTTTGATTGTTTTTTACACTTTCCCGGTCCGGTATCTGATACATTCAATTTGCGTAAAAATCATCCCATTTACGTCCCCTCATTTTATACAACATAAAAAGGAAGTGTTTATGGAACACAATAAAAAGCAATCAGGCGAACATATCGCCACCTCACGACGTCAATTTCTCAAATCATCACTGGCTATGGGCGGTGCCGTCGGTGCAGCCCCTCTCATGCTCAGCAATCCCGCTGCCGCCAGTCCTCAATATGGTCAGTATCACAAAGTGTATGCCGACGACCCCAGATATCTCTCTATGCTCACCGGTTCTAACCTGAGGTTTCCCAATCAGCCTGGCTATATCGCAGCATGCAGCTCTGCCCATGAAGTGTACATGGCTGCCACAGAGGCAGTGGCAAATAACCTCAGGCTCACTGTGCGCTCTGGGGGACATTGCTATGAAGGCTTTGTGGTAAATGATCAGGGTGTGGTTATTGACCTCAGCAATATGGATCGAGTCTATCGCAGCGATGATCACTATGTCGTTGAAGCAGGCGCTTCTTTAGGACATACCTATAAAACCCTGTTTAAGGAATTTGGCGTGATCATTCCTGGCGGCTCCTGCTTTGGCGTCGGTGTTGGTGGTCACGTTTGCGGTGGCGGATTCGGCATTCATTCCAGACAATACGGACTCAGTAGTGACTACCTGGTGGGAGTGGAATTAATCACCTTTGATCAATGGGGCGGACAGGCCAACTATCCGCGCAGCTATTTTAAAGGTCAATCAGCAAAAGCTGACGAAATTGTCTGGGCACATCAGGGTGGTGGGGGAGGCAACTTCGGCATAGTGACTAAGTATTTCTTCAAAGACCTGCCCCCTGTGCCGGCATATATCCACCTACAGGAAATTGCCCTGCCCTGGCACTTGTTCGATTATGACCAGTTCGCCCAACTACTGCGCAATTATGGCGAATTCTGGTACACACATAACGGCCCCGATAGCCGATTTAATGCATTACACACTTCTATGGCACTAACCAACTCAGTGGCTGGCAGCGGCGACATTCGACTATCCCTGTATTGTAGTGGCGATCCAGCCCTGATTGATGAATTTATCGATGCCTTGTTTACCCCAGAACAACTCACGGAGGCAAAAAAGGGACTACGTACCACCAATCATATGGGCTTGCAGGAACAGGAAAACGCCCCTCAACGTCCGGTGCCGCCAGGCAGTTATTTTAGTATGCCCTGGTGGTATGGCACTCAATATGGCGCTGGGACACTGGTTGGCGCACGGGGTAAGAATAAATCGGCTTATATGAAACAGCCTTTTCCCGACGCACAAATTCAAACACTCTGGCAAACATTGCGCCATGGCGACTACCTGAGCCCAGGCGGCATGTTGCAGCTATCTTCTTATGGCGGCCAGATAAACGCGTTATCAGACACCGACACTGCCGTTTCCCACCGCGATTCCATTATGAAACTTCAGTATCAGACCTACTGGTTTGATGCCGCTCAGGACCCCTACCACATTGGCTGGATCAATGGCTTTTATCATGCCATGTACGGCGCGAAAGGGCCGCTGCCTGACGAAGTGATGGATGGCTGTTATGTGAATTATGCCGATGTCGATATCCCGAACTGGCAGCATTTATATTACAAACACAACTATGCCAAACTTCAACAAGTTAAACGCAAATTAGATCCCCATAACAAGCTCAACCATGCTCAGTCTATAGAAGTTTAGCGGATTATTTTTGAGGCCTTTCCATGGCCTCTTTCTGCCACTGCTCTACTTAGCTTGTGTCATATAGTCCAGAGTAAACTGGGTGAGCGCCCGCGTGCCCAATTTAAATGCCGATTCATCGGCCATGAAATAAGGGGAATGATTACTGGCAGCATTTCGGGGGTCGATGTCTTTTGCCGTTCCGCCCAGAAAAACGAACAACCCGGGTACTTCCATTGCATAAAATGAGAAGTCTTCAGCCCCCGTCACCTTAGGCATTTCAATCATGCCCTGTGCACCAAACACCTTCTCCAATGTTGGTAACATTTGCTCTGTCAGAGCCGGATCGTTCACGGTTACCGGATAACCTTCGATGATGTTCACTTCTGCGGTGTTTCCAGAAGCCTGTGCGATATGCTCCGCAGTGTGGGTAATTTTATCGAAGATCTGTGCCCGGTTGTCCATGTCAAAGTTACGAATCGTCCCCACCATATTCACTTCTTCGGGAATAATGTTATTGCGCACCCCACCGGCGATTTTGCCAAATGACACAATGGCTGGCTCTTTGGTGATATTGATCTGACGGCTGACAATATGATTCACCCCGGAGACGATTTGCGCAGCGGCGGCAATGGGATCGGCACCTGCCCAGGGGGTGGAGCCATGGGTTTGCTCTCCTTTCACACTGATCTCAAAGCGATCGGCACTGGCCATAGTCGGACCACTGCGATACCCCAGCTGACCGACATTGAGCTTAGAAGTAATGTGCAAACCAAACGCCACTTCCGGCTGATACTTTTTAAAGATCCCCTCTTTAAGCATTAGCTCTGCCCCGCCTTCTTCCCCTTCTGGTGCCCCCTCTTCAGCAGGCTGAAAGACAAACATCACGTTACCTGCCAGCTCATCACGCATCCCCGCGAGCACCTCAGCCGCGCCCATTAACATGGCGACATGGGTATCATGCCCACACGCATGCATGATGCCGACATCCACCCCACGATAATTGGTCGTCTTAGTTGATTTAAACGCCAGATCGTTCTTCTCGGTCACCGGCAGCGCATCCATATCGGCACGCAACATCACAGTGGGCCCGGGCTGAGTGCCTTTCAATATCCCTACCACACCGGTATAAGCAATCCCGGTTTCCACTTCCATGCCCAGTGCTTTTAGGTGCTTGGCCACCTTGGCTGCGGTTCGCACCTCACGGTTACCCAGCTCTGGGTTCTGGTGAATATCCCGACGCCATTCAATCACTTTAGGTTCAACCTGTTGCAGTAATCTGGCATGATCCGATGCCAAGGCGGGCATGCTCAAGGCACCGAAAATCGACGCCACACTCAAGCTCATAATAGATTTGTTCATTTCCCTTCCTTTTGTATTTTTTATTAGTCAAAAACCAAAATAACAGACAAAGTTATTAGAGAAAGGGATTTGCGACAGAGGCTGGATGAGTGCGGTGAGATAAACAGGGTAAGCTAAACTGCAACCGAGCTTTGATGCTTTTGAAGCTGTATTCAGTGCTACCCAGGCGCAGTTGACGGCATAGGAGTGGATACTGCCAAGGCCATTCGGGCAATTTTGACCATTCCTCATATTCGAGGTGACAAAAATTTTATTGCCAAAGTTTTTGACAATGTTTTTATTGTCACTATATTTTAGCTATAAATATTTTGTCAGGAGACATTATGGCGGGTCAGGTGGTTCGGGGTGATAAATATTTCCCCAGAGAAAAAGATCAAAATAAGCTGTTGCGGCGTCTCAGAGACGGAAGCCACTTGCTGGTCCTTGCCCCGCGACGTGTCGGTAAAACGTCTATGCTGTTTTACCTGCAAGACAACCCGCCAGATGGCTACGTGTTTCTCTACAGTATTGTACAATCCTGTGCAACCGAGCACGAATACTACAAACAGATCATAGATAACCTGTTCCGCTCCGAGTTTACCGACCAACTGAGTAGCCTTTTTAAGTGGGGCAAAGATCAAATTGACAAGTTTCGCAGCAGCATTACCGGCGTAACAGTCGGCGCCACGGGTATCGAGTTTGACCATCAGGACCGTCAGCTCACTCACCGAGATCTCAACGCCGCCCTCAATGCACTGACACTAGACAAAAAGCTGGTGCTAATCATTGATGAATTCCCGGATGTTGTTGAGAAAATCTATAATCAGCAAGATCACAAAAGCGCGGAGTCATTTTTATCTGGCTGTCGTGAATTGTGGTCAGAGCAGGGCCTCAACCAAAACGTGCAGTTTGTGCTGACGGGTTCAATTGGGCTGGACACGCTGGTGAGCAAAATGGCACTGTCAGATCTCATCAATGTGCTCATCCCGGTGTCTATTACACCACTTAGCCAGGTTCAGGGCCGCGAGTTTATCAACACATTGAATCGTCGTGAGCAAGCGCCCATCCAGATTGATGCCACAGCACAGGATTATCTGCTCGACAAGGTTGGCTGGCTGATGCCCTACTACATCGAGATCCTGTGGATGCAGCTGGTTGATGTGTATTTTGATGAAGCACTGACTTCTGTCAGCCCGGCAAATATTGACGCCGCCTACAACACGCTGTTCTCGATACAGTATCAATCTCACTTTAGTCACTGGGCAGAACGGCTAAGCCGTTTTTCGGACGGCGAAAAAGCACTGGCAAGTGACGTATTAACAGCGATGTGTGAGCATGCGGAGCTGCCGGGTTCCCACTTGTTTAACCTCTCGCAGGCAAGCCGATATCAGCAAATCAATTGCCAATACGTGATAGACTGTCTGATCCACGATGGTTATATTTTTATCAATCAGGCGCAGTGTTATCAGTTCACCTCGCCCATGCTCAAAGAATGGTGGGGGCGCTATGCAACTCGACGACTATAAAGAAGGCGTAAAGCTATACAACGCACAAAATGCATCAGACCAGTTCATTAAAACGCACTTTGTGATCCGCCTGAAAGAATACAAAAAAATCTGGCGTGCCATTGCCAGCACCAACAAAGAGGTGCCCGAACAAAATTACCTGATCCAGGGCGTGCGCGGCGCCGGTAAAACCACCTTGCTGCGACGCCTTGCCATAGAGCTTACACAAAGTGACGCGCTGAACACCTGGCTGCTGCCTGTCACCTTTAAAGAAGAAGAATACGGGATCAGCTCTTTGTTTACGCTCTGGGAGCGCGTCGCTGAAGAGCTGGAAGAGCATTATCACGACCAGTTTGCCGGGCTGCTGGATGGGCTGGATGCCATTGCAGGTCAGGATCCAGACCCCAAGGCAGCCATTCAGTTGCTGAGTGACCGGCTCAAAAAGCAAGACAAACGGGTTGTGTTATTTATTGATAACCTGGTGGAACTATTCGAAAACTTTAATCGCAAAGAAACAGAAATACTCAGGGAAGTGCTCACCACCAATCCTTATTTCAGGCTGATAGGTGGCTCGGCGGTCAGCCTGGAAGCCTTTTACGATCACCAGGCCCCGTTTTACCAGTTCTTTGAAGTGATCAATTTAGCCGGATTAGACAAGCCAGATACCGAGGCGCTGTTGCGGGCACTGGCCAGTCACAGTGGTGAACGTGAAGAACAAAGGTTGCTGGCTATCCTTGAGCAAGAGCCGCAGCGTATTGAATCTATCCGGCGCTTAACGGGCGGTATTCCGCGCACACTGGTTATTTTGTTTAATATTCTGATGGAAGGGGCCAATGGCCAGACCTATGCGCTACTGGAAGAAACCATAGATCGGACCACGCCGCTGTATAAACACCGTATGGACGACCTGGCACCACAGCAAAAACCCATAGTCAATGCCATCGCACTGCATTGGGATGCCATCTCAGCCAAGGAGATAGCCGAAAAAACTCGCCTGCCCAGCAAAAATATTTCAGCCCAGCTCAGCCAACTGGAGAAAAACTGGGTCATCGAGAAGATCAAAACTGATAGCAAAAATAACCTGTATCGCATCAAAGAGCGCTTTTTTAATATCTGGTATCTGATGCGCTACGGCAGACGCCGGGACAAAAACCGGGTCCTCTGGCTGACGCGCTTTATGGAAGTCTGGTGCGTTGGCGACGAGCTAAAGCAGCGCAGCAAGTCTTTTCTTGAGCAACTCACAGGCCCGTGCCATCCTCAAGCGACACTGACGTTTGCCAATGCACTGCTGTGCAGTGACCAGCTTGCGCACACAGACAAACAACAAATCCTTGAGCAAAGCCAGCAGTATCTGAGCGGTGCGGGACATACTGCGCTGAGTAAAGAGCTAATTGATATCACAGATGTAGAAGGTGATAAAAACAAACAGATCCTGATTGAGTGGCTGAAAAGTAACGAACCGGCAGATATGACAGAGGCTGTTAAAAAGGCTGTTAGTGCACTTTCTGTGCTGAGCATTTTCCAGATCGCCATGGCCAAGGATAAAGACAATAAACCAAGTAAACTACTCACACTCGCTGGAGCGTTACAAGAAAGAGACAGCGTTAAAGCCCTCATCATCAAAGGCTTTGCCTACTTGAAATCGGGTCAAGATGCTGATGCAGAGATGGTATTGCGGCAAATCACAGATAGTGAACCTGAAAACACCAGTGCAGCAATAGGGTTGCATTGGATTTATCAAGATTCAGCTCGCTGGGATAAGGCCCGAATGGCTCTGCAAGCCGCACAATCTGAACTGCAAAACAGTTTCCCAGGCTACTATCACAGATGCATGGGAGAAATATATTATCAGCAAGGCGAATATGTCCTTTCAGAACAACATTATCTGTCTGCTCTGGGCGCTGGAGAATCGGTATTGGGCACATTAGGCTTTATAAACATGAACAAAGCAAACTTCTTACAGGCAATTGATTATTTTGAGCAATACCTGAGCAATGAGAAGAATCATATAATTTCTTCGATGCTGGCACTGTGCTACTACTATCAGGCAGATGCAAAGAACAAGTTTACGGCTCTGCAATGCGTCAGGCAGGGAATGGAAAATAGCTCACCATTAGATTTCACTTACATTTTAATTAAAATTCTGCTGTGGAATAACCTCTTTCAGGACGCAACCCAAGCCATGGATGCATTACTCAGCCAGAATGACGGGCTTGACAGTGCTGATGAATCCCTGCTCACAGATCTCTTCGTAGCCTTTCTTGCCAAAGGCCAGACGAACCTGGTCGAGCGCTGGTTTGAACAGCATGAACTGAAAGAACGTTTTAAGCCCATCTACTATGCCCTGATGACCTTAATGCGGGATAAATACCCTAATGAAGTATTAAAAATGGGCGACGAACTTAAAGAAACCGTTGATGAAGTGCTCAACGAAATAGAAGATTGGTCGGTGAAATATGCTTAGGTGCAGGCATCAAGAAAGTGAATGATTGGGTACCACGCATTTTCTGATCGCTCAACGGCACTTTTCTTTATGGCTATGTGACCCTGGCGGCGCGAAGTCAATTTGACAACCGCCATACCGCCCCACACCTTCGTTATACCGGCCTTGAGCCGATATCTACTCACAGTCCAAAAGCGGGCCATCTAAGTCTCTGTAGTCAACCACAAGGCTCAAACATGCGTTCTCAATAAACAGCAACCACTTACAACTTAAACAAGGGCTTGCCCTTACCGCGATAGAGCCCAACTGGCGTCAGGCTGGTTTTGCCTTCTGCTTCACTGAGCTGATAGTAATTCTGGGTACATTCAAAGGAAAACGCATTGTTGGCCCTGGCGATAAGTTTGCGCTTTTCACTTTGCCTTTTTTGCCCATACAGAACCCCTTCCTCAAACGTCACTGTCAGGGACTGCTGACCGGCCGACTGATACTCGCCGACTAAGGTTTTGGCAAAACGGCTCAGCTCTGTATCCGGCAAGGGTTTTGGTGTTATGTTCAGATATTGCGCAACCATATCCAGCAGTGCCGGCCCCGGATGCAGGGTATCCCGATTACTCAGACTAATTGCGTATACATCTGCTTCTGGGAAATACACTGACATGGCTAAAAACCCGGGGACTCCCCCTTCATGGAAGTAGCTTGGCTGTCCGGCCAACGGGCGAAGATAAAGCCCATAACCATAAGTGGCCAGCGTGCCATCGTTAAGCATCGCGCTGGTGGTCATCGACCGATAAGAAGATGGCGTAACCACTTTGCCGGCTTTCAGGCCATGATGCCAACGGCTCATATCAGCCAGAGTCGTTTCTATGCCGCCGGCAGAATAAATCCAGCTGCGATCAACATGAAAAGGAGCAACCAGTGTGCCTTCACGACCCACTGAGCTATAACCCTTCACCTCAGCATCGCCTGTGCCTTTGGTAAGTACCTGACTGCCTGTCATACCCAGCGGCGTAAAAATACGCTGTTGCAGATAGGCTTTGTAGCTTAGCCCGGAGACCTGCTCAATGATCTTACCAAGCAGCAAATAGCCCGTATTGGAATAGGTATGCCCTTCACCAGATGGATAGAGTACAGGAGATTGTACAATCTCTTTGAGGATATTATCTAAAGTGCGAAAGTGCGCCATCTTAGCGCCGATTTCAGGACCCTCATTGTAGTTCGGCAACCCTGAGGTATGCGACAGCACCCTCTCGATGGTCAACCTGGCATAGTCCTCACTCAGTGAAGGGATATACTTACCGAGCGTGTCCTGGAGCGACAGCTGATTGCGCTCAGCCAGCTGCAAAATGGCCGCAGCCGTAAATTGCTTGGTGATCGAGCCAATCTGAAATCTCTGTTTTGTATTCAGTGGCAGCGCGCGCTTGATATCAGCGACGCCAGCGGCCCCGCTATAGATCAGCTTTTTGCCCTGCTCGATGCGTACCGCAATGCCCGGCTGATCAGCCTCTGTATAACAGGCCAGCGTGGCATCAAAGTCAATGCTGGTATTTGCCTGTACGCCACTGCTCAGCGCGCATAAAACAAGCCCACTTTGGAGCAATCGAATTGTCATAACCCATTCCTTGTAATTATTTTTATTATTGATCCTCGCCGACGTTAGCACAGTGTCTAAATGTTAACAATGCCACTTCCTTTCTCATCACCTGGACTCAAACGCACCAAAGGTGCTTATACCAATTTCACTTAATACCTGATCTATTTGAAGGAGCAAATAGAACGCTAACAGCGTTAAAAATTTCTCCATACAGAACCCCTTCCTCAAACGTCACTGTCAGGGACTGCTGACCGGCCGACTGATACTCGCCGACTAAGGTTTTGGCAAAACGGCTCAGCTCTGTATCCGGCAAGGGTTTTGGTGTTATGTTCAGATATTGCGCAACCATATCCAGCAGTGCCGGCCCCGGATGCAGGGTATCCCGATTACTCAGACTAATTGCGTATACATCTGCTTCTGGGAAATACACTGACATGGCTAAAAACCCGGGGACTCCCCCTTCATGGAAGTAGCTTGGCTGTCCGGCCAACGGGCGAAGATAAAGCCCATAACCATAAGTGGCCAGCGTGCCATCGTTAAGCATCGCGCTGGTGGTCATCGACCGATAAGAAGATGGCGTAACCACTTTGCCGGCTTTCAGGCCATGATGCCAACGGCTCATATCAGCCAGAGTCGTTTCTATGCCGCCGGCAGAATAAATCCAGCTGCGATCAACATGAAAAGGAGCAACCAGTGTGCCTTCACGACCCACTGAGCTATAACCCTTCACCTCAGCATCGCCTGTGCCTTTGGTAAGTACCTGACTGCCTGTCATACCCAGCGGCGTAAAAATACGCTGTTGCAGATAGGCTTTGTAGCTTAGCCCGGAGACCTGCTCAATGATCTTACCAAGCAGCAAATAGCCCGTATTGGAATAGGTATGCCCTTCACCAGATGGATAGAGTACAGGAGATTGTACAATCTCTTTGAGGATATTATCTAAAGTGCGAAAGTGCGCCATCTTAGCGCCGATTTCAGGACCCTCATTGTAGTTCGGCAACCCTGAGGTATGCGACAGCACCCTCTCGATGGTCAACCTGGCATAGTCCTCACTCAGTGAAGGGATATACTTACCGAGCGTGTCCTGGAGCGACAGCTGATTGCGCTCAGCCAGCTGCAAAATGGCCGCAGCCGTAAATTGCTTGGTGATCGAGCCAATCTGAAATCTCTGTTTTGTATTCAGTGGCAGCGCGCGCTTGATATCAGCGACGCCAGCGGCCCCGCTATAGATCAGCTTTTTGCCCTGCTCGATGCGTACCGCAATGCCCGGCTGATCAGCCTCTGTATAACAGGCCAGCGTGGCATCAAAGTCAATGCTGGTATTTGCCTGTACGCCACTGCTCAGCGCGCATAAAACAAGCCCACTTTGGAGCAATCGAATTGTCATAACCCATTCCTTGTAATTATTTTTATTATTGATCCTCGCCGACGTTAGCACAGTGTCTAAATGTTAACAATGCCACTTCCTTTCTCATCACCTGGACTCAAACGCACCAAAGGTGCTTATACCAATTTCACTTAATACCTGATCTATTTGAAGGAGCAAATAGAACGCTAACAGCGTTAAAAATTTCTCATTTAGAACAACTAAATAGCAAAATTTTTGCCTCGCCTATATGGATGTAGGTGCCTCAGCGATAGCAGGACGCGGGAGCGGTGTTATCGACCCTATTTTCTCGCCTCAAAATAGGTCACTTAATTAAGCAAATTGGTATTATCCTGCACGACATACCAGACACAAAAAAACCCGGTCTCTGTGAGCCGGGTTTTTTAGTTCAGTCAGAAGTAGCGATTACTTCTTCTTCACTGCCTTTTTGTTAGGCAGGTCAGTGATTGAACCTTCAAAGATCTCAGCCGCCAGGCCGATTGACTCGTTCAGCGTTGGGTGTGCGTGGATAGTCAGTGCCACGTCTTCTGCGTCTGCACCCATCTCTACTGCCAGGCCGATCTCGCCCAGCATTTCACCGGCGTTGATACCAACCATAGCACCACCGATCACGCGACCAGTCTCTTTGTCAAAGATCATCTTAGTCTGACCTTCAGTACGTGCAGAAGCAATTGCACGACCAGATGCAGCCCACGGGAATACCGCAGTTTCAATGCTCAGGCCTTGCTCTTTTGCTTCTTTCTCAGTTACACCCACCCATGCGATTTCTGGGTCTGTGTAGGCGATTGAAGGAATGCACTTAGGATCGAAGTAGTGTTTCTTACCAGAGATCACTTCAGCAGCAACGTGTGCTTCGTGAACCGCTTTGTGCGCAAGCATAGGCTGACCTACGATGTCACCAATCGCGTAGATGTGGTTTACGTTCGTCTTCATTTGCTTGTCAGTGTTGATGAAGCCACGCTCATCAACCGCAACGCCCGCTTTGTCTGCATCAAGCAGTTTACCGTTAGGCGTACGACCAACAGCAACCAGTACTTTGTCGTAACGTACCTGGCCTTCTGGTGCTTGCTTGCCTTCAAACGATACATAGATACCGTCTTCTTTCGCTTCAACTGCAACAACCTTAGTAGACAGCATCACGTTGAACTTGTCTTTCACGTACTTCTGGTAGATCTTGATAACGTCTTTGTCAGCCGCAGGTACCAGCTGATCTGCAAACTCAACCACGTCGATTTGCGAGCCCAGTGCACGGTACACAGTACCCATCTCAAGACCGATGATACCACCACCCAGAACAAGTAGCTTTTCTGGTACGTCTTTCAGCTCAAGTGCGCCAGTTGAATCAATGATACGCTCATCTTGTGGGATGAAAGGCAGGTTTACAGGCTGAGAACCCGCAGCGATGATGGCGTTATCGAAGTTGACTGTTGTTGTGCCGTCTGCACCTTCAACCGCGATAGAGTTAGAGCCGGTGAATTTACCGTAGCCGCTAACCACTTTAACTTTACGCATTTTCGCCATGCCAGACAGACCGCCTGTCAGCTGACCAATTACAGACTCTTTCCAGCTACGGATTTTGTCCAGGTCGATTTGAGGAGCACCGAAAGTCACACCGTGTGAAGCCATTTCAGCCGCGTCGTCGATTACCTTAGCAACGTGTAAAAGTGCTTTTGAAGGAATACAACCTACGTTCAAGCACACACCACCCAGGGTATCGCGAGATTCGATCAATGTAACTTCTAAACCTAGGTCTGCTGCACGGAATGCTGCAGAGTAACCACCAGGACCACCGCCTAGTACAACAACTTGAGTTTTGATTTCGTTGCTCATGTTATTACCTTAACTATTATTCGAACGGGACTCTACTCGAGTGAGTATCCGCACCCAATTGTGCCTGATCATCGGCAAGCGCTGCCACCAACAACCAGAGAGAGTTTTTTGTTGCGCGAAAGTGTATCATTCGCACCCACAGATGTCCCGCCCAAATATCAGACAGGACAGTAAAAATATGACAAAACCGCACAACCTGGGGTCATGCGGTTTTGCTTTGGCTTACATTACCAGCTGACGAATGTCACTCAGGTAATTGGCCAGAGTCACAGTAAAGCGGGCTGCCAGCGCACCGTCAATAACACGGTGGTCGTATGAGCAGCTTAGCGGCACCATCAGGCGCGGCTCAAACTCTTTACCATTCCACTTCGGCTTCATCTCAGACTTAGACACACCTAAGATTGCCACTTCCGGTGCATTCACGATTGGCGTAAACGCCGTACCGCCAATACCACCCAGGCTTGAGATGGTGAAGCAACCGCCCTGCATGTCAGCAGCCGTCAGCTTACCTTCACGGGCCTTCTTAGAGACGTCCATTAGCTCGCGAGACAGCTCGATGATGCCTTTCTTGTTTACGTCTTTGAAGACAGGCACAACCAGGCCATTTGGCGTATCAACCGCCACACCGATGTTCACATACTTCTTCAGGATCAGGCTTTCACCATCTTCTGACAGCGATGAGTTAAAGGTTGGGAACTCTTCCAACGCTTTCGCTGCGGCTTTCATCACGAATACCAACGGGGTGATCTTAACGCCCATTTTCTTCTTCTCAGCCAGTACATTCTGCTCTTTACGGAATGCTTCCAGCGTGGTGATGTCGGCTTCATCGAACTGAGTCACGTGCGGGATCTGAACCCAGTTACGGTGCAGGTTAGCGCCTGAGATCTTCTGGATACGAGACAGTTTCTTCTCTTCGACTTCACCAAATTTGCTGAAGTCGACTTTTGGCCAAGGGATCAGACCCAGTTCACCGCCACCTGAGTTGCCGCCTTTGCTGATTTCGCCAGACTCAACCTTACGAACCAGTTCTTTCACATAGTTCTGAACGTCTTCTTTCAGAACACGGTTCTTACGACCCGTGCCTTTAACGCGTGCCAGGTTAACGCCAAACTCGCGCGCCAGACGACGTACCACAGGAGAGGCATGGGCATAATCATCATTGGCCACAAACTCGTCTTTCGCTGCACTTGGCGCAGGCGCTGCTGCCGGAGCCGCTTTTGCCGCTGGAGCCGTTGCAGGAGCAGACGCAGCAGGAGCAGGAGCAGACGCAGCAGGTGCTGCCTGAGCCGGCGCTGCCGCCGCAACGGTTTCGAATACAAAGATCAGCGAACCGGTTGACACTTTGTCGCCAGCCGCCACTTTGATTTCTTTGACTGTACCGGCAAATGGCGCAGGTACTTCCATTGACGCTTTGTCGCCTTCAACGGTGATCAAAGACTGTTCTTCTTCAACGTTGTCGCCGACTGCCACCATGATTTCAGTGACTTCAACTTCGTCACCACCGATATCCGGTACCTGTACTTCCTGCAAAGAAGGCGTCGCTTCAACAGGGGCTGCCGCTGGCGCAGTTTCTGCTGTAGCCGGTGCTGCTGCACCCACTGTTTCAAAGACAAAAACTAAGCTGCCGGTGGCCACTTTGCCGCCAATCTCAACTTTGATTTCTTTAACTATACCGGCAAATGGTGCTGGTACTTCCATTGACGCTTTGTCGCCTTCAACGGTGATCAAAGACTGCTCAGCTTCAACGCTGTCGCCAACCGCAACCAGGATTTCAGTGACTTCAACTTCGTCGCCGCCAATGTCTGGTACGTGTACTTCTTTCACTTCAGCAGTTGCCGGGGCAGGCGCCGCAGCAGCCGGAGCCGCCGCTGGTGCTGCCTCAGCAGCAGGCGCATCGCCCGCTGCTTCGAAGACCATGATCAGTGAACCAGTCGACACTTTGTCGCCTTCACTGATTTTGATTTCTTTAACCGTACCCGCTTGCGCAGCAGGTACTTCCATTGACGCTTTGTCGCCTTCAACGGTGATCAGCGACTGCTCTTCTTCTACCGTGTCGCCAACGCTGACCAAAATCTCGGTTACTTCAACCTCATCGGCGCCAATATCTGGTACATGAATTTCGATTGCCATCACTTAGCCTCTTATGCGTAAAGTGGGTTGGTTTTGGTTGTGTCGATATCAAATTTCTTGATAGCGTCTGTTACTACTGATTTTTCAACTTTGCCTTGCTTAACCAGCTCGCTCAGTGCTGCAACAACCACATAGCCTGCATTTACTTCGAAGTGACGACGCAGGTTTTCACGGCTGTCTGAACGACCATAACCGTCGGTGCCCAGCACTTTGTACGACTCGCTTGGCATGAAGGCGCGAACCTGATCGGCATAGCTCTTCATGTAGTCAGTGGCCGCAATTGCAGGTGCTTCGCTCAATACCGTTGTGATGTAAGGTACTTTTTGCTCTGCATCCGGGTTCAGCATGTTGAAACGCTCAGCGTCCTGACCGTCACGTGCAAGCTCGTTGAATGACGTGACAGAGAATACGTCTGACGCAATGCCGTAATCGTCGCTCAGGATCTGCGCCGCTTTACGAACTTCGTTCAGAATAGTACCTGAGCCCATCAGTTGTACCTGAGCCTTATCGCCAGCGTAGCTTTCCAGCTTGTAGATACCCTTACGAATACCCTCTTCGGCGCCTTCTGGCATCGCTGGCTGATGGTAGTTTTCGTTCATCAGTGTCAGGTAGTAGAACACGTTTTCCTGATCAGGACCGTACATACGACGGATACCGTCTTGCAGAATCACTGCCACTTCAAACGCAAACGTCGGGTCGTAAGAAATACAGTTAGGGATCGTACCCGCCTGAATGTGCGAGTGACCATCTTCGTGCTGCAGACCTTCACCGTTCAGCGTTGTACGACCAGCTGTTGCACCTAGCAAGAAGCCACGCGCCTGCTGGTCGCCCGCCATCCACGCCATGTCGCCAACACGTTGGAAACCGAACATAGAGTAGTAGATGTAGAACGGGATCATTGGCAGGTCATTGGTGCTGTAAGACGTTGCTGCAGCCACCCATGAAGACATTGCACCCAGTTCGTTGATACCTTCTTGCAGTACCTGACCAGACGTGGCTTCTTTGTAGTAAGAAACGATGTCGCGATCCTGAGGTGTGTAGTTCTGACCGTGCGGGTTATAAATACCAATCTGACGGAACAGACCTTCCATACCGAAAGTACGCGCTTCGTCGGCAATGATAGGCACGATGTTTTTGCCTACGCCTTTGTCTTTCAGCAGGATATTCAACGCACGGACATACGCCATAGTGGTTGAGATATCACGCTTTTGCTCTTCCAGTAACGGCTTGAATGCATCCAGCTCTGGCAGCGTCAGTGCTTCTGTGAAGTTAGGCAAACGCTGTGGCGTGTAACCATGCAATGATTTACGACGTGCATGCAGGTATTCGTACTCTGCAGACCCTGCTTCCAGTGTCAGGTAAGGCAGGTCTTTAATTTGCTCGTCAGATACCAGGTCTTCCAGGCCCAGACGTGAACGCAGGTGCTCAACGTGCGTCATGTCCATTTTCTTCACCTGGTGGGCGATGTTTTTACCTTCCGCCGCTTCACCCATGCCGTAACCTTTTACAGTCTTAGCCAGGATCACTGTAGGACGACCTTTGGTGTCTTGTGCTGCTTTGAATGCAGCAAACAGTTTAGAAGGCTCATGACCACCACGCTTCAGCGCGAAGATCTCTTCATCTGTCATGTCTGCAACCAGTGCCGCAGTCTCTGGGTAACGACCGAAGAAGTGCTCACGTACGTATGCGCCATCTTTGGCTTTATACGTCTGGTAGTCACCATCGATGGTTTCGTTCATCAGCTGTAGTAGCTTACCAGTGGTGTCTTTTGCCAGTAGCTTGTCCCAGCCTGAACCCCATACAACTTTGATGACGTTCCAGCCAGCACCTTTAAACAGGCCTTCCAGTTCCTGGATGATCTTACCATTACCCATTACCGGGCCATCCAGACGTTGAAGGTTACAGTTGATCAGGTAACACAGGTTATCCAACTTCTCACGGGCTGCAAAAGAAATCGCACCACGAGATTCTGGCTCATCCATTTCACCGTCGCCCAGGAAGGCGTAAACACGCTGCTCGGCAGTGTCTTTCAGACCACGACCGTCAAGGTATTTCAGGAAACGAGCCTGATAAATAGACGCGATTGGACCCAGACCCATAGATACGGTCGGGAACTGCCAGAATTCAGGCATCAGTTTAGGGTGCGGGTAAGAAGACAGACCTTTACCGTCTACTTCCTGACGGAAGTTATCCAGCTGTTCTGCAGTCAGACGACCTTCAACGAATGCACGAGCATAGATACCTGGTGAAATGTGACCCTGATAGTAAACCAGGTCGCCACCGTCTTTTTCGTTCGGTGCGCGGAAGAAATGGTTAAAACACATTTCATAAAACGCTGCTGACGACTGGTAAGACGCCATATGTCCGCCCAGCTCCAGATCTTTCTTGGAAGCGCGCAGTACGATCATGATCGCATTCCAGCGGATGATAGAGCGAATACGACGCTCCAGATTTACATCCCCCGGATAGGCAGGTTCCTGATCTGCCGGGATAGTGTTGACATAGTTAGTCGTAATGCCAGTTGGCATATCAACGCCATCCAGACGCGCCTGCTCAAGTACCTGCTCAAGCAAGTATTGCGCGCGCTCTACGCCTTCTTCTTTTACAACCGACTCAAGCGCCTGCAACCACTCTTGGGTTTCTAGCGCGTCTACGTCAAATTTATTGACTTCAGACATATGGAGTGTTCCTTATGTTTAAAATACGAATTTATTCTATAGCGTTAGCTTATGGCTCTGTTTATATTACTGCGCTTTAGTGCGACGCAAGCTGCGCTCAATACGCGACCGCTCTCGCCCAGCTTCCAGCAACGCCTCTTCGATAAAGGCTAAGTGTGCGTTACTGGCCAGTCGTGCCTGCTCTGGCTTGCCCTCGATCACAGCGTTTTTTAACACCTCACGATGGTGAGCAAGCTGTTCACTGGCATCCGGCTTTTGCACCAGCACTGTTAAGTTCTGCAATACATTTTGTTCCAGTAAAGATTGCATACCACGCATCAGATGCAGCAACACCACGTTATGTGATGCTTCTGCTACGGTAAAATGGAAGGTGTTGATGGCTCTGGCTTTTTGCACCAGATCATCACCAACACTGGCAATGTCATCAAAGCTCTGTTCCACTTTATCGAGATCGGTTTGCGTGCCACGCATGGCCGCATAATAAGCTGCGATGCCCTCCAGGGCATGACGAAACTCCAGCAAATCAAATTGTGACTCGGGATGTTTACTGATCAACTCAAATAAGGGATCAGTCAGACCTTCCTCAAGCTGATTTTTCACATAAGTGCCGCCACCCTGACGTCGGGTAACCAGCCCTTTTGCTTCAAGCTTTTGAATTGCCTCGCGCAGTGATGGCCGCGACACTTCAAATTGCTTGGCCAGCTCACGCTCCGGCGGCAGCTTTTCACCTGGCATCAACGACCCTTCAAGGATCATGTTTTCCAGTTGTTCCAGAATCACATCTGATAGTTTCGCTGCTTTTATCTTTAAAGACATTGATTAAACGCCGAGTTTATTGGTGAAACCCCAAGCCAGCTGTACTTGCACAACCCGTCAAAACACAGGCAAAGCGCTGATCCAGCTCACTCTTTACTTAAACAGATCCGGTAAGCCAACCCTAAAGGTAAATTGGTCATACCAAATTTGTGCACTACGTTATCAAAATCAAGCGCAACTGTCAAAATTCGGCGCTTTGCGGCTAAAAGTAATACAGAAAAGCCATCACAAAGTGTCTAAACTTTATACAAGTTAAATGATTTAAAAAAGGAAAATAAAATGGTCAGACCAGATAGAAAAACCAATCATGGGGTTACGTCATACTGCCCCGGGTGACAAACGTGTAAGGCTATGCAAGTAGAGGAAGACGCTATCAGGTATGAACAGGATCCGCGTGAGGAAGGCGTAAACTATCAGAACGCCAGAAGGGTGAGGCACTGGCAAGCTGACATTTTCAGCAGCCAGTGCGTTATTTGGTTAAGCGCTAATGCTCAAAACGGACACTCTGGGATAACCGGATGTGCTCGGATAATAACGGATCCAGGTTTTTTTCCCGGACAGAGCCGCAGCCAGTGCAATCGACACCCATGCATCCGTCTTTGCATCACCTACTTTACCCAGTTCAAGCCAGTTATCATGGGACTCGATACGGATCAAAGCAAGGCCGCCCGAGTTAACATACACTTTTGTCACTTTGGGATAGGTATCTACGTAGCTATTTGCCTGTACTTTAAAACCAGTCACAGATAAAAAGAGAAGTGCGAGTACTAAAACTATATTTTTCATTATTAGATTTCCTTGTTTGTTACAATGTGCACCACGTTATTATGTGCACCGCGACTATACTGAGCCGTGCCTATTAAATCAACAAAAAAATAAAGTAAACCACTTATATATCAAACGCTTGAATTTTTAGACCATGTAAAGTGCTATACCTCATAGCAGCCACAAAACAATGTCCGTTTAGCTTTGTGTGTGATAAAGTCCGTCCCGAAGCTAATAACAAAGGAAATACAATGAAAAAGCTATCAACAGTAACAGCAGCTTGTGCGCTACTTCTTTCTGGTCAGGTGTATGCTGCTGGGGCAACATCCATTGGTAAGATAGATATTATGTATGTTAACAATGGCTGGACCATGGTTCATGGCGAAAAAATTAAAGGTAATCCGAGTAACTGTTCTGACTCTACCTATTATGCAATTGTCCCCTCTCACCCCAATTATGACGCATTGCATTCGACATTGCTTGCCGCTAAGTTAGCCGGTACTAATGTCAACTTTTATGTCAGTGGCTGCTCAGGTCAAAACAATAAATACCCCAGAATTACCAGTATTTGGGTACGCTAAGCCGACTTACAGGACTGGTCTAAGAATCGACTTTCAAGCATTCACAGCACCTGCATATACTCAGCTCAATACAGCGGGAGTGTCTCTAGCTCCCCATTCTTAATAATGCAACAACCGATACCAGCCCCCAGACTCTAAGTCCATTCATGTTTCATCAGCTTTAGCGGCATTGACAGTCAGTTCCTGAACATTCATTTAACCAGATCACATTCATAGTTCATGCCCCGAGGTAACGACTAACAACACGAGCAGGCAGGTAAGCGAACTCACCCACCCTAACAACACAACATGAACCTTTTTCAGGTAAAACGTATTTCAAACTCACCTCGCGATGGGATAATGTAATCAACACACCAAAAAATTAACAATAAATATTCAACAACTGAAAAGGAATACCATGAAAGGCCCACTAATCGCCGTAACTGCACTCACCCTGGCCAGTACCAGCCAGGCCACTGAGCTTGCCCAATCTGACTTTAACCGCTATCTGGATTTTAACTGGGGCGAATGCCCGGCACAGTTTCAATCCACAGATGGCAAAAACACCTGTACGCAGGCCGACGTACCGCTCAACTGGCAGGCGCCCGACGGTAAAAAAATCTCCGTGCTGGTCTCTAAATACCCTGCAAAATCGGCAAACAGTAAAGGGCAAATTTGGCTGTTACAGGGCGGACCCGGTGGATCAGGGAGCTTTTTTGTTCAGCAGTTAAACACCACCCTGGCGCCTTTTACCGAACACTATGATTTATTCGTACTGGAACATCGCGGTGTGGGCTGGTCGACTCACCTGGCCTGCAGTAACCCGGTTGTCAGCGATTATGCTCAGTATGCCCAAACTTGTTTTGATGATCTCCATCAGCAATGGGGCGATGACCTGTATGAGTTTAATACCACAGCAGCGGCGCGAGATCTGGAGTATGTGATCGGCAAAAGTAAAGTGCGAGACTGGCAACCCAGCTATGTGTATGGTGTCTCTTATGGCACGCTGTGGGCACAAAGATTCAGCCAAGTTGCCCCAACCGGTGCTCAGGCCATTATCCTCGACTCAGTGCTGCCACCAGCCGAATTTGGTAATGACCTGTGGGATGAAAACTTTAACGCGACACTGGACGATTTGTTAGCCTACTGCCAGCTTGATACGGAGTGTCAGTCGCGGTTAAATTTCAGCTCGCTGCCGCAGCTCAAAGCGCGTCTTAATGACATTTTTACCGCCCAGAGTTGCCCGGGACTGGACTTTGACCGCCAGGCACTGCAAATGCTCTCGATCCTCGGCTTGTCACGCTCGGTAGAACAAATACTCATACCCACACTACATCGTCTTAATCGTTGCAACAGCGACGATGTAATGGCACTGAATAACCTGCATAATTTTATCTTTAAAGGCCTGGGCAGGCAGCTCTTGCAACTCCCGGCAAAAGACCCGTTCGGTTTTTCACAGGTAGTCTCAAAGCTCATTACACACAACGAAATTAATCATGTGCAACGCGATTTGCACAGCAAGCTGGCTTATTGCCAGGACGCCATTGCCTGTTACCCGGACTTTATGAACTACCGGATACACCTAGACAAGCAGGTTTGGGGTAATCGTTACACTGACCCCTATGTGTATCAACCCATGCACCATTACATGCCCACACTCGCACTCAATGGCGATTTAGACCCGCAAACGCCGCATACCTATATATCACTGATCCAAGACGCATTTACTAACATTAATCAGCGTTATGTTGAGCTTCCACAAACCCATCATGGGGTACTTTTTGTCAGCCAGACCCATGACGCCAGTACCAGCACCTGTGGCGCAGAGATCATGAAAAATTTTATTGAAGATATCTGGAGCCAACCGGATACCGGCTGTATCGCGAATTTGCAGGGCCTCAACTTTACCGCTTCCGCTATGGCAAGCCATGTACTGTTCGGTACTCCAGATGCCTTTGATGGCCAGCCTGAGATCATGTCAGAGGCAGACATTATGCAATTAAAGCAATCTGATCCAGCCGCGTTTGTGCAGGCCTACGCCACCTTTATGCCGTTGATAGACTTCTGATTAAATTTATTTGCTATTAACACCATGGCTGAAACCGCGTTATTCGGTTTCAGCCATGGGCTCGCAGGGTATATCAAAATCAACATGATAGTGTTCATCATGACGAACCCAGGACGGTTTTTTAGAAAACTGAATATGGGTTTTCAGATATTCCCCATACTGTGTACTGAACAAATTTGGCTGTAGTTTAGGATCAAAAATAACGCGCCACAGATCGTGACCACGACGCTTGGCCTGTTTGTGCAATGCGACAATATGCGCCGCCATCGCTGCATAATCTATCTCCAGGCCGTCAAACTGATCATGCTCATCAAACTCAATGAGATAACCAAACTTGTTGAACGGATGCGTGGGTAAATGCACTGACTGACCAGCTTCATCAATGACAGGCGTCATAAAATCTACTGATAAACCATTGCGATGGGTTTTGTGTGGCCTGAACCTCCCCCCTTCGGCAAAGCCTGTCTCTGCGTACTTATAAACTTTATCTGGGTGTGTTTTTTCCAGCGCCTGATAAGAAGCCGTCACGATTTCATACACCTCTGAATGCACATAGGTGCGCCCTGCCAGCCGCGCAAGCGTGCTATAGCCGACAAAGTTATTGCCAGCCTTAGGTAATTCCACGGCCCCCTTCAGCGACCCCTGCCCGGTTGTACCGTAGCAGGTGCTGCTTTTTGAGTGCGCGACCGCAGGGACAAAACCGGCAACGAATAATAAATAACAAAGTTTCATACCCAAAACATACACAGACTAGGCTGAATATGCTCTGACTGATGAGGTCATCACCTCAGTGGTAAGCGCTTTGATGTGCCTTGCTTTGCGGTGACCACGCAATAAAGCAGGACGATAAGGTCGTCGGATAACCATCACCAGAGCAGACAAGCTGATTAAGCCACAAGTACAATAAATGAACAACCGCCACATATTAACGCAAAGAACGCATCAATTCGCTCCTGGCTCGTAATGGCTACGTAATAACCAAACTGAGATATTTTTCTACCATTTATATCGAACGTTAGAACAACCCTAAACTAAGGACAATACAATGATCACTAAAAAAGCCACCCTTTATATTTTTCACTCAAACAGCGGTCAAAAGGCGTTCCTGACGGCCAACTATGACAGGACAGCATCCGCCAAAGAGACGCTAAAGTATGAGCTGATTGGCCCCAATGCCACCACCTGGTCCTATGATTACCCCGAGTGCCAGAAGATTTATGCCCAGGACGATATCTCTGTAAAACCTGCTAATCAGGATAAATATCGCGGCCAGGCACTGTTTTCAATTGATCACCATCACAACTGGCTGTACACCAAATCACTCTTCACCGATCAGGATGACTCTGGCGCCAAGTTCAAAGCACTGGTGCGAGCATTAATCGGGTATGCATTAACGGGCAACGACGCCCCTCTGTTGGAAGCTGCTCAGGCTGCGCTGGTCGATATCAAAGATCTGGTTTTAACCGAAGCAAACACTGAAGTTGAAGCCTGATTAGGCTTCCCATTGCAGGCGGTAAGAAACCGTCTGCCGCGGAGCTCAAGCATGAGCCGGGGAAAAGCACGGCCCTGGTTCATCTCTTACCAATCGTCCAATTCAGTCGCTAGCCCGGTTAGCAAAAGTGCTGCCGCTAAGTTCGTCGAGTGATAGCAAAGTCAGATAAGAGCTCATAGTTAACCCATTAACTTATAATGAAAATGCACTTTAAAGTCATTTGTTTCACTATTCACTACAATTAGACAATGGTAAATACTCTATTCTTTAGGCGATAATTTAGACTCCTCCAACCTCTCCTGCTTCTCCATTATGTTTTCATAATTATGTATTACGGTTCGATGTAATTATCATGACTAGGCATTGACTCTTGATACACACACTCTCAGGCGACACCAGCCCGGACCCGTTTCCAGCCATTACCCCTCAGCAGCTGGGCGCCACCTCGTTCAGAGCTGACTATGGCGTTAAATATGCGTATGTCAGCGGCGGTATGTATCGGGGAATAGCCTCATCAAGACTGGTGATTGCCATGGCACAAGCGGGCTTATTAAGCTTTTTTGGCTCAGGTGGCTTGTCTGTTGATGTCGTTGAGCATGCGCTAAATGAAATACAAAACACGCTCACAGAGGGACAGAGGTTTGGTCTCAACCTGGTCTGCAACCTGACTCGCCCAGAGCAAGAACTGGCCCTGGTAGAACTGTGTCTGAAACGCCAGGTTCGTTGTCTGGAAGCCGCGGCCTTTATTCGCATTACCCCGGCATTGGTACTGTATCGTCTGCGCGGCCTGACGCGAAATGAGCAGGGCCAAGTGGTGTCGGCCAATAAGCTGATGGCCAAAGTGTCACGCCCCGAAGTCGCCAGTATGTTTTTAAGCCCGGCTCCGGACAATATCGTTACCCAATTGCTGGCAGAGAAACACATCACTTTAGAGCAGGCCGAGTTGAGTAAACACATTGCCATGTGTGACGACCTGTGTGTAGAGGCTGACTCCGGCGGTCATACCGATCAAGGGATGCCAGCGGTGCTGTTGCCTGCCATGCAACAGCTGCGCGACACACTCAGTGCGCAGTATCAATTCAACACTGCGCCCCGGGTCGGACTGGCCGGTGGCATTGGTACGCCGACCTCCGCCGCAGCCGCGTTTATGATGGGAGCGGACTTTATCCTGACCGGCTCAATTAACCAATGCACGGTCGAAGCCGACACCTCTGCGGCAGTAAAAACCCTGTTGCAGGACATTAATGTTCAGGACACCGACTATGCCCCAGCCGGAGATATGTTTGAACTGGGTGCCAAAGTACAGGTACTGAAAAAAGGCGTATTTTTTCCAGCCCGGGCCCAAAAGCTGTATCAGCTTTATCAGCACTATCCCTCTCTGGATGCCATCCCCGCAGCGCAGCGTAGTCAACTTGAAAACAAGGTGTTTAAAAAGACCTTTAATCAAATCTGGCAAGAGACCAGTCAGTACTTACATCAGCAAGGACGCAGTGCGGAAGTAACGCGCGCAGAGCAGGAACCTAAATACAAGATGGCGCGCGTATTTCGCTGGTATTTTGCCCACTCAATGAAGCTGGCATTTGCAGGAGAGACGCAGGAGCGGGTCAATTTTCAGGTTCATACAGGACCTGCACTGGGGGCATTTAATCAGTGGGTCAAAGGCACAGCACTTGAATCCTGGCAGCAGCGCCATGTTGCCGATATTGCCCAGCAGCTCATGACGGCTACCGCCGCCCTGCTGACGACCCGGACCCGCCTCTGGCTGGCCCCTGAACACGTCGATTAACCACACTGGCGAGGCAAAAATGAAAAGTTATTTATTTCCAGGACAGGGCGCACAATACGTTGGCATGGGCAAAGCCTGGTTTGATTTGTTTCCCGAGCAAACCCAGACAGCCAGTGACATTCTGGGTTACTGCATTAAAACCCTGTGTCTTGACGACCCACATAAACAACTGAACCAGACCGAGTACACCCAGCCTGCCCTGTATGTGGTCAGTGCCCTGGCGTTTTTGGCCCATCAGCAGCGCGACCCGATCCCCGCAGATTTTATGGCCGGGCACAGTTTGGGCGAATACACCGCGCTGTTTGCTGCCGGTGCAGTGTCTTTTGAAGATGGCCTGCGGCTGGTACAACAACGGGGTGCCCTGATGAGCCAGGTAAACGGTGGCGCGATGGCCGCGGTGCTGGAGTTAGACGAAGCCGCTATCAGAGCCTGTCTGACAGAGCATCACCTGGAAACACTGGACATTGCCAACCTGAACAGCCCTCAGCAAAGCGTACTGTCAGGCCTGAAGGACGACATCAGTCGTGCGCAACAGGCTATTGAGCAGGCCGGAGGACGGTTTATTCGGCTTAACACCAGCGGCGCATTCCATTCTCGCTACATGGCTGATGTACAGCCTGACTTTGCACGCTGCGTGGCAGAGGTTGAGTTCAAAGCGCCCAGCATGCCGGTGATTGCCAATGTCAGTGCACGGCCCTACCATGAGCACACTATCCAGGCGCAGCTGATCGCCCAGCTTACCGGATCCGTGCGCTGGACTGACAGCATTGCCTACCTGCTGGCTCAGGGTGACATGACTTTTGTTGAACTGGGACCGAAAAAAATCCTCTCCAAGTTAGTGGCTGAGATTAAGCAGCAAGTAAGCAGTCAGCCTGTATGTCATGCAGCGAAGACCACGACCTTGACGAACCCAATAGCACAACAGATTGAGCGCTGGAACCAGTCCCATGATGTCGGCACCCAGATCCGAGTCGCCCATCTTGGCGAGCCCTTGCGCACACGAACCCCAGCCATGCTGTTGTTCGGCCACCGACCTGCAGTGTATGTCGAAGGTGTTCAGGGTTATATCGCACTCGACGAAGCCACACCACTGTAACTAAAGACAAGATTATGCCCCGGCACAGGCCGGACACAGAATAACGACCCAACTTTTGGACTGAAACGATGAAATACTATATTGGCCTTGCCACCTCCTTTCATGATCCTGCCATTGCGATTGTCAATCAGCAGGGCGACGTGATTTTTGCCGAAGACGCCGAGCGTTTTCTGGGCTACAAACGGGGCCTGTACTGCCTGCCGGATAACCCCTATTACATCGAGGAAGTCCTGAAGACCTATTGCAGTGACTGTACTGAACTGGTGATCGCAAAAACCTGGAGCAAAGGCCGCGAGAAAAGTACCAACATCCTTGAAAACGTGGTGCTGAGCATACTCGAGACTTTCTCGTTTAATATCGACGTGAACACCCGCGACATCAAGGACCAGTTCTACTTTGCCAGAGCCTCACAGGCAGCTGCAGGGCGTACCCTGTCACGCTTTTTTGAAGCCTCATGCCGCAACTTTATCGTGGGTAACTACCGCAATAAAAAGCCCACTGAAGTACGCTATTTTGACCACCACCTCACGCATGCCGCCAATGCCTGTTTTAACAGCCCATTCAGTGAAGCTTCCTGTCTGGTGGTAGACGGTATGGGCGAGAAAAGCAGTATTGACTACTTCACTTATAAAGACGGTAAAATCACCCCGGCGCCCATCAAGGTGAAGCGCTCATTCAAAAGTCTGGGCCTGTTTTACACCATTATTTGTGAAAACCTGGGCTTTGATCCGCTCAAAGGCGAAGAATGGAAAGTAATGGGTCTGGCACCTTATGGTAAAAAAGACCAGAAAATCTACGATCTGCTCCGCGCCTCTTTGCAGGTGAAAAACGGTAATTTCGTGGTACCGAAAAACCTCAATGCCATCATGAAAGAGATCAAAGCCATGGCACGCGAGCCGGGTGAGTCCATTGAAGCCTACAAAGATTTTGCCTACACCGGACAACTGGTATTCAGTGAAATCTTTATGGATCTGATCGATGCCATCTACGAGCATGCACCGTCGAAAAACCTCGCAATATCCGGCGGCTGTGCACTGAACTCCTCCTTCATGGGCACCGCGCTGGCGAAATCCAAATTTGACAACATCTTTGTGCCTTCAGCCCCGGCAGATGATGGCAATGCCATTGGTGCCGCCTTGTTGTGCTACCAGCAGGATAATCCAAGCTGGCAACCTTCTACGCAAATTCAGAGCCCCTATACCGGCTCCGAGGTGAAGCAAAAATCACTGGATAAACTGCACCGTTACAGCCACCTTAAGGCCACCGATTACGGCGAAGACGTATACAAGAAAACCGCAGAGTTCCTGGCTCAAGGCAAGATCATCGGCTGGGCGCAAGGTCGCGCTGAGTTTGGTCCACGCTCTTTGGGCAACCGCTCAATCCTCGCTAACCCGTGTCTGGTGGACATCAAAGACACCGTGAACGCCCGGGTTAAGTTCCGCGAAGAGTTCCGCCCCTTCGCGCCGTCTATCCTGCATGAATATGGCGACGAGTATTTTGAGGATTACCAGGAATCCCCTTACATGGAGCGTACTTTGGTGTTTAAAGAAGCGGTGCGCGACAAAGTCCCGGGCGTGGTGCATGTCGACAACACAGGTCGCCTGCAAAGCGTGAAAAAGGAATGGAACGCGCCATACTACAAACTGATCGACAGTTTCCGTGAAATCACAGGCGTGCCGGTGCTGCTGAACACCAGCTTTAACATCATGGGTAAGCCCATTGTCCATTCCGTTGAGGACATGCTGGCGGTGTTCCTGATGTCCGGCATTGATGTGCTGGTGATCAACAACACCATTTACGAGAAGTAACCCAGTGGCAGTCACAGTATTGATGTGGCTGCCCGATTGAGAAAGACTCGCGCGACGCATAGACAACAGCGTCAGCGCAGCCCGACTAGACGTTTATCGAGACAGACCATGACAAGCAAACACAACCCGCAGACCCCCTCTTTGCCAGACAAGACACCGGATATTGCCATCGTCGGCCTGTCTCTGCGTTTTCCGGGCGCCGATAACAAACATCAGTTCTGGCATAATCTCAGTCATAAAATCAGCAGCATCAGCGAAGTGCCCGTTGAGCGTTGGGACTGGAAAAAATACTACGACCCAAAGCCTGATAAACAAGCACAAAAGAGCATCAGCAAATGGGGGGGATTTATTGGCGATATCGCCGGATTTGATGCCGGTTTTTTTGCTATCTCACCCAAAGAAGCGCAGAGTATGGACCCCCAGCAGCGCCTGAGTATGGAGCTGGCCTGGGCCTGCTTTGAAGATGCGGGCCTCACGCCATCGCAGTTTAAAAATACCGCCACCGGCGTCTATCTGGGGTGCAGCAATACCGACTACCAGGAGTTTTCGACCGGAAATATCGACCCGCACTTTCTGACCGGCATGTCGACCGGCGTGTTTGCCAACCGCATCTCGCACTATTTCAATTTTCAGGGACCCAGTGAAACCGTCGATACCGCCTGCTCTTCGTCTTTGGTGGCCATTCACAAAGCCATGAATGACTTTCGCTCAGGCGAGATCAGTGCGGCACTGGTTGGTGGCGTCAACTTACTGATCACCAAAAACCGCTATGTCAGCTTTAGTAAGCTGGGCGTGCTGTCACCTCAGGGGCGCTGTAAAACCCTGGATGCCGAAGCCGATGGCTATGTCCGTGGCGAAGGCGTGGGCATGGTGTTGTTGCTGCCAGTAGAGACCGCCAAAGCGCTGAATGCGACCATCTATGGCATCATCAAAGGCAGCGCTGTAGGGCACTCAGGTAAAACCAATACTCTAACCTCACCGAGTCCGTTTTCGCAGTCCCGGGTGATCCAGCAGGCCATCGACAATGCCCTGGTTGGCTCTGATCAGATTGGCTTTGTCGAATTACATGGCACCGGCACCGTACTAGGCGATCCGCTGGAGATCCAGGGCCTGAAACGCGCCTTTCGCGCCAGTAAACAGCAAACGCCCGATGCGCCTTGCTATCTCAGCACCGTGAAAACCAACATCGGCCATTTAGAGTCGGCTGCAGGTATTGCCGGGGTGATCAAAACTTTGCTGGCCTTTGAGCATGAACAGGTACCGCCGCTGCAAAACTTCGAGACGCTGAATCCAAAAATCTCTCTGGAGAAATCGCCGTTTAAGTTAGCCACCGAATGTGTGCCCTGGCCGGGCGAGCAGCGCCTTGCCGGCATATCTTCATTTGGCTTTGCCGGTGTGAACGCTCATGTGATCTTAGAATCACCGCAACGCTTCAACCCAGAGCACCCAGCGTTAGACACCGCCCTGCCGATCGTGCTGTCGGCCAGGACCCGAACCGCCCTCACGCAGCGTGCCGCAGATTTACTTGCCTATCTTGGATCGGACGAATCTGTTGAGCTGCAGAATTTAAGTTATACGCTCACGGTGGGCCGGGAGTCGATGAAACATCGAATGGGATTTGCAGCGGACTCGCTGGCCTCCCTCAAAGCGCAACTGAGCAAGTTTGTTTCAGGTGAGGCTGGCGACTGGCACTATAGCAAAGTTGCCGCCAATACAGATCAGCACGAGGTCGCACACGATACACTTGATGCGTGCATAACCGGCTGGGTACAGGGTGATATCATCGACTGGCAAACCAACTATAGCGACCTCTGTCCACAAAGGATCAGTTTGCCTGCCTATCCGTTTGAGCATAAACCTTACTGGCTCGATGCAGAAGGTGAAGCGCAGCCCTCACACCTGCACCCACTGCTGCATCGCAGTATGCCGGCACTGGGCGAGCTGCTCTTTGCCAGTGACTTTACGGGGAATGAATCCTTTTTACGTGACCATCAGGTGCAGGGGCAGGCTGTTCTGCCCGGCGTCTGTACACTTGAAATGGTGCATGCAGCCATGACCATGTCAGGTCAACTAACGGATAGCCAGTCACTGCGCCTGAGTCAGGTGAACTGGCTCAGACCTGTGATAATCGACGCGCAGAGCGGCCCCGTTTATTTGTCGCTAAAACAAAGCGGTGATCGGGTGACATTTGAGTTATGGCGCGAAGCACACGATGCTCGCCAGGTCTATGCCTGCGGTCAGGCCGAGGTCACAGAGCACGGCGTCACAACACAAGACATTGCCGCGCTATCTGCCCCCCGCACAGTCTCAACCTCCGAACTATATCAACAATTTAGCACAGCGGGCGTGAACTATGGCCCGGCATTTCAGCGCCTGACGACATTATCTGTGGCAGGTCAAAAGGCACAAGGCGAACTCAACCCGGTTATTGCCCCCGACTTTGCCTTTGCCCCTGAGCTACTAGACAGTGCCCTGCATACCCTGCTGGGCTTTGCAGAGGAAGCTCGCCCGGGACTGCCCTTTGCACTGGAACAGGCTGAACTACTCGCGCCACTCCCGTCTGGTAAAACCTTGATAGTCTGTGCGACCCAACATACCCATGCAGATGCCAGCAGCCAAAGATTTGATGTGGATCTGTGCGATGAACAAGGTGCGGTGTATGTCCGTCTGCGTGGCTTTTCGACCCGCTCTGCAACGCAAGATACCGATGCGACTCGGCTGTTTACCGTACTCCCTGGCTGGCAGCATCTGACAGCACTGCCGTCTGCTGAAACGACTCAAAGCAGCTTTGATTATCAGGGGCCTGCGTCACTTAAGCCAGCCTGGTGTTCAGACTCGGCGGAGCCCGCTGATCACCTGCTGTGGGTCGCCAAAGACGAATACGCAGATCCACTTACGCTGTTTACTCATCTCAAAGCCCTGATCGAACAAGGTAAAGGTACAGAGCCGCTGGCCATCACTTTGCTCACCTTCCAGACGCAGCAAGTGCATGACGAAACGGTTGAGGCACATGGCGCCGGGCTGATTGGATTGCTGCAAAGCGTGGCCCAGGAATACCCGCGCTGGAATGTGCGCATTGTCGATTTAAGTGCTGAATGCAAAGAAGAGACAAACCACTGGCAACAGGCTACTTGCTTACCAGCGGGCTTCTATGCGCACCGCGACGATATTTGGCATCGCTTCAGCGCCTGCGAGCACACCTACCTGGATGCAGATGAGTCAGCCTATCGCCAGGATGGCGTTTATCTGGTGCTGGGCGGCGCAGGGGGTCTGGGTCAGGTCTGGAGTGAATGGATGATCCGCCAATTCCGGGCACAAGTCGTCTGGGTTGGCCGTCGCGCGCTGAATGAAGACATAGAGCAGGCCATCAACCGACTGGGTGAATTGGGCCCTGCACCGCAGTATATTCAGGCCGATGCCTGCGATGAAGCGGCAATGCGAGATGTAATGTACACCATTGAGCAAAGCTATGGGCAGCTCCATGGCGTGGTGCATTCTGTCTTACACCTGGAAGATCAGAGCCTGGCCAACATGGACGACGCTCAGTTTCTGAGAGCTTATCAGGCCAAACAGGCCAGTGGTGAAACCCTGCTTAGCGTGTGTAAAGACCAGTCGCTCGACTTTGTACTACTGTTCTCTTCAATGCAGTCTTTCTCGCCTGCCCCTGGCCAAAGTAACTATGCTGCGGGCTGTCAGTATCTGGATAGTCTGGCTCGCTCGGCCAGTGCAGAGCTGCCCATCAAGGTGGTTAACTGGGGTTACTGGGGCGACGTTGGCCGGGTCAGCGACCCGTATTATAAGCGTAAAATGCGCCAGGCCGGGATTGGCTCTATCGATGCGCAAGCAGGCATGGCGGCGCTGGCAAAGTTCATGTCCTCTTCGCTGACTCAGGTGGGCGTGGTGAAAATGACACCAGAGCGAGCACAGGCGGCGCTGGTACGCAGCAGTTATTCTTCAGAGTGCAGCTATAACGCATTTCAGTCTGAGCAAGCTGCTCCTGCGCTGGCACTCAATACTCAACCCGCAGACGAAGAGATCCTTTATGCGCTGTGTCAGGCGCTCACTAATGCAGGCTGGCAGCATCCGGCTGAGCGCACCAAGGCGCTATCAGCCTTGCCGGATTACTTTGAATTATGGTGGCAGGAAACCGCGCGCTACCTGAGCGAGGCCGGTTTACTACAAGACGATGTGCTGGCTCTGCCCGAGCCACCAGCCAATCTGACCGTACTGGAACAGGATGACTATGCGCTGCTCAACGCGGCACTGACGACGCTGCCCGAAATTTTATCCGGCCAGCGTAAAGCCACTGATGTGCTGTTTCCTGGCGGATCACTTACACTGGTTGAATCGGTATATCGGGATAACCCGGTGGCCATGCATGCCAATCAGGCGCTGGTTACCCAACTTACCCACTATCTGGCAAATTTAGGTAAGCAGTCCATTAGGATCCTGGAAATTGGCGCTGGCACCGGCGGCACCACGCGCACAGTGCTGCCCGAACTGCGCGATTTTAATGTCACTGAATACGCTTACACCGACTTGTCGCAGGCCTTTTTCAGCCATGCCAAGGCACAATTTCAGCCAGACTATCCTTTTGTACAGACCGCCTATTTTGACGTCAGCAAGCCACTTGTTGAGCAACAAATTGACTTAGCCAGCTATGACGTAGTGATTGCCACCAATGTGCTGCACGCCACCGCAGACATGCTAAGTACACTGAATAACGCCAAGGCCTGCCTGAAGCGCGGTGGCCTGCTGTTGATCAACGAAGTGACTCAGCCGTCACTGTTTACTCAGCTGACCTTTGGCCTGCTCGAGGGTTGGTGGCTGAGCAAAGACACCACGCTGCGCCTGCCAGGCTCACCTTTGTTGTCGCAGCCGCGCTGGCAGCAGTTACTAAGCAGCAATGGCTTTGCGCTGGCAGCATCAGCCACAGACGCTCAATCGCCGCAGCAAGTGCTGTGCGCGCAAAGTAATGGCCACCTGGTGCAACAACGCTCAAAACCGGCTCAACAGACGATACAAATTTCAAACCACGATACAGCAATGCAACAACCCGAACAAACACAGACCGACTCGCAGCCTGCAGCAGCCAGCGCAACCCTGAGCGACTTCGTTGCCCAAACCCTCTCGGGGATCGCCAGCCAGGCGCTGAGCATGACAGCGGATGAATTAGACCCGGATGACTCATTTGCCGATTACGGCGTTGATTCAATCCTGGCTATTCAGATCCTCGATGAGATCAATGCCCGCTTTACTCTGAGCCTGCCGCCAACCTTACTGTTCGACTTTCCGTCCATCGCGACGCTGAGCGCACACATAGTGGCTGAGCACAGCGATAGGGCCATAGCCCTGATGCACAAAGCGCAGCCTGCCATGGCGACTGCGCAACAGGCTGCACCTGTATCGGTGCAACCCGCTACAGATGAAGTAAAACCGGCTCACCAAACCAGTCATAACAACGCAGACAAAATTGCCATTGTAGGCATGAGTGGTCAGTTTGGTGATGCCAGCAATGTCGACGAATTCTGGGAAATGCTGAGCAACAAGCGTACCTCGGTGCGTGCGCAGCAGCGCTGGGATTTAAGCGACTTGTCACCCGAGGCACAATACTGGTGTCGCTACGCCAGCCTGCTGGATGACATTGCCAGCTTTGACGCGCCGTTTTTCTCCATCACACCACAAGAAGCTGAGGTGATGGACCCGCAGCAGCGACTGTTTTTGCAAGAAGCCTACCGGGCGCTGGAAGACGCTAACATGATCACCCGGGCTGCCGGCAGCAATACCGGCGTTTATCTGGGCTGCGCGCAGGGCGATTATGCCTCGCTGGCATCCCAGGATGCTCCGGCGCAGTTGTTCTGGGGCAATGCGGGCTCGGTGATCCCGGCACGGGTTTCTTATTATCTGAACCTCAAGGGGCCGGCGCTGGCCATAGATACCGCCTGCTCGTCGTCATTGGTGGCCATGCACAGTGCCTGTCAGGCGCTGAAAAACGGCGAAATAGACGCAGCACTGGCCGGGGGCGTTGCCACCTTATGCACACCGCAGTTCTCACAACATGCGGGTAAGGCAGGCATGCTCAGTGCCGACGGCACCTGCTATACCTTTGATGACAGAGCCAATGGCTTTGTGCCTGGCGAAGGCGTCGGTGTGGTGGTGTTAAAACGCCTGAGCGATGCCGAGCGTGATGGCGATCATATTCTGGGGGTTATTTTAGCCTCAGCCACCAACCAGGACGGCACCACCAGTGGGATCACGGCACCCAGTTCGGTTTCTCAGCAGCAGTTACATAGCCGTATATATGAGCAATTTGATATCGCCCCGGACTCTCTGAGTCTGATTGAGGCCCATGGCACCGGGACCAAGCTCGGTGACCCCATTGAATTTCAGGCCCTGACCCGGGCATTTCGTGCAGCGACCCAGCACAGCCAGTTCTGTGCACTGGGATCGGTCAAAACCAATATCGGCCACTGCCTGACCGCCGCAGGCGTCGCCGGTGTGATCAAAACCGTGCTGGCCATGCAGCACAAAACCATTCCTGCTTCGCTGCATTATCAGCAGGGCAACAGCCATATCGACTGGCAGGATACGCCGTTTTATGTCGCGCAGGAAACACAACCCTGGAGCGTGACAGATGGCCAACCACGTCGCGCTGGTGTCAGCTCATTTGGTTTCAGCGGCACCAATGCACATCTGATCCTTGAAGAATATCAGCCGACAGAAACCACTGTGCGAGCAGGCAGCGCTAAGCCGGTGATCATTGCACTATCAGCCAAATCTCCCGAAGTGCTGCGTGACAAAGCCCGCAAACTGGCGGACTGGCTCGCGCAGGCGCAACTGGATGACAATGCACTTGAGGCCCTGGCGTATACGCTGCAAAGCGCGCGCGAAGCCATGGACTGTCGTCTGGCCTTTGTTGCCCACAACCTGGCCCAGGTGCACACCCAGCTCAGTGACTTTGCTAATCAACAAGCTGGCACCTACAAACAGGGCAACAGTAAACAAGGCAAAGCCATTCTGGCAGCGCTGGATAAAGAGGATTTTAACCGCTGGACGCAAGCCGGTGAGCTCAGCAAACTACTCGCTTTATGGGTAGTCGGTGCCGAACTCAACTGGTCTGCATTTTACCCAGCTCAGCCAACCTTACTGCGCCTGCCGACGTATCCGTTTGCCAGCACTCCATACTGGCTCAGCGGAGCACCCAAACTCACACAAGTGAATCCACAACCGGCCCCGACTGTGGTCACAGCAGACTCGCTGTTGCACCTCATCCCACAATGGCAACCGCTGGACGTGACTTCTCCGGAAAACTGGTCTGGCAAACGCCAGGTCATTACTCTGGCACCGCACAACAAAATACCAGATGCCATTGTGCTGCAAGATACATCAGGTGACACAGCACAGCGTATTGAGACGCTGACCATCGCCCTGATTGCACACCTCAAACAACTTGCCAGCACCACCGAGCCTTTGCTTATCCAGCTACTCGTGCCTGCGAGTGAACCTCTGCTGATGGCGCTGGCAGGGGTGCTGAAAACCGCCGCACTGGAACACCACCTGCTGAGTGTGCAGCTGATACAAAGCGATACACCTGCACAATTTGCGGCGCAACTTGTTCAGGCAAGCCAGTATACCCAGCACAAAGTGCTGCGTTTTACTCAGGGTCAGTGCGAGATACAAACGCTGACGCCACAACACAGCGAGGCGCCCGCTTTGATGCCGTGGAAAGAAAATGGCCTGTATCTGATCACGGGTGGCCTTGGCCAGCTGGGTCAGTGCTTTGCCAAAGAGATCCTCACTCATACCCGCCATGCCCAGGTCATTATCACGGGCCGTCGCACCGCACCAGAGTCGCTCAGCGACCTGGGAGATATAAGCCGAATTCATTATTACCAAACTGATATCAGCACTCAAACCCAGTGTTCTGAGCTGCTTAATCGCATTGGTGCGCAGCACGGTGCCCTGACCGGGATTTTGCAAAGCGCCGGTGTGATTGAAGACCAACTGATTGCGAGCAAGACTCCACAGGCAGTCCAGCGCGTGCTGGCGCCCAAAGTCTGTGGGGTGATGGCACTGGATGAGGCCAGCAAAGGATTACCGCTGGATTTCTTTATCTGCTTTTCATCCATTGCTGCGTGCTTTGGTAACCCGGGTCAGGCCGATTATGCCACCGCCAATGCCTTCCTGGATGCCTATATGATCAAGCGCCAGCAATGGGGTGAACAAGGTCAGCGCCATGGTTTGAGCCTGTCCGTAAACTGGCCGCTGTGGGCACAAGGTGGCATGCAAATGGACGCCGTTAAGCAGAATTTGCTGCGCTCGCAGGGCCTTGCCGCCATGCCTGATGAGCTGGGCCTGAAAGCCTTTTACCAGTTGTTTAGCGAGCCGCATACACAGCAGTGCTTTTTATTCGGTAACCCGGACAAGCTCACACGCTGGATAACCCCACAAGCCAGGACTCAAACTCCGAGCACCGCGCCACAAGGCGTAACCACGCTGAGTGATAGCGCATTAATGGACCACCTTAAAGCCGTGGTTGCACAAGTCAGTAAACTGCCGGTGGAAGAACTCGACAGCGAGCTCGATTTTAGAGACATGGGCTTTGATTCCATTATGCTGATGTCCGTCGTGCAGCAGCTTGAGGCCGATCCTCAACTTGGCCTGGACGCCCTGCCACCTGCATTGTTATTTGAGGTGAAGACCCTCAACCAGTTGCATGCATATCTTGTTAAACAGCAACCCAGTATCGCCACTGTGCAGGTAACAAAAGCGGAACCGGTCACCCAACAAACGCCATTAGGGCAACTGCCACTATCAAAAGCCCAGCAGGGTCTGTGGCTGCTGCACAAGCAAAATCCGGCGCTGAGCAGCTACAACATCCCGCTGGTATTCGAGCTTGCCAGCCTGGACATTGCCCGTATGCAGCAAGCACTGGACAGCCTCTGTCAGCGCCACCCTGCGCTGCGCCTGCGAATTAACGAAACTGACGGTCGCCCCTGGCAACAGATCCAGCCAGACACAATCCAGATTGAGCAAACGTCTCTGGCACCGACCTCTAAGGCAGCCCTGACTGACGCAATACAACAGACCATTGCAGTGCCTTTTGATCTGTCAGGTCCATTGCTGCGCGCAACTGCCTGGCAAGTGGCGTCGGGCGCTCAGTCACGCCATATAATGGTGATAGTGCTTCACCATCTGATCATTGACGGGGTCTCCGCCACCCAGCTGCTGTCTCAGCTGTGGCAGGCATATCATGAAGGCATCCCAACGGCAGCGCCCGACCAGGGCTTTTTCGACTATCTTGACTGGGAACAACAGCTGCTGACCAGTCCAAGCGCAGATACGCTGAGACAATTCTGGCTGCAGTCTCTGACCCCTGCGCACGCACCGCTGACCTTACCCGGTAAGCGCACGACGGAGATCTGCCCTGAAGAGCCAAACAGTGCGCGCGTGACGCTCAACTTGCCAGCTAGCACAGAGCAGCAGCTCAAGCAGTTTTTAACTCGCCACAAGCTTAGCACCTCGGTATTTTTCTTAACTGTGTTCCAGGCATTACTGAGCCGCCTCACTGGTCGCAATGAGCTGATACTGGGTACGCCTGTGATGCAACGACCCAAAGCCAGTATGGCGCAGTCGCTGGGTCTGTTTGTGAATCAATTACCTCTGCCACTGACCCGCAATAGCAGCACAGATTTTGTCGGTCAGGCCCGGGCTAATCAGATACAACTGGACGCCGTGATCAGTCACAGCACCCTGCCCTTGTCTGAGCTACTCAGTGCCGTCAATGCCCCGCGTATACCGGGGGTTCACCCGCTGTTTCAGATTGGCTATGCCTGTCATAACTTTATTCAGGCCGACTGGGTAGAGCACAATCAGGCGCTGCTGGGCGCACTGTGGCAGGAATTCCAGCAAGATGCCGAACTGGACCTGAGCCTGGAGGTCACCCCGCTGAGTGGCAGCTATCAGCTAGCGTTTAAATTTGCGACCCGCGCTTATGAGCGTCATATCGTGCAGGCACTCGCGGATAACTATGTGCAGTTGCTGGAAGACGTGCTGCTGCGTGGAGACTTACCACCTGATGGCCAGCGCCAGCCACAGGCACCGAACGCAACACCTGCCACTTTGGTTGACAGCTTCACCTTACAGGCCGCGCAGCACCCGACTCAGACGGCGGTCTCGTTTGCCGGTGCCACGCTGAGTTATCAGGCACTGGAGCAGCAGGCCAACCAGCTGGCCCATACTTTAATTGCCAGAGGTGCGCGGCCCGACAGCCGGGTTGCCCTGCTGTTACGCCCGGGTCTGGACATGATAGTTGCGATGCTGGCGGTGCTGAAAACCGGCAGCGCCTACGTACCGGTGGACCCCAACTCACCTGAGGACAGAGCGCGCTTTATTCTGGCCGATGCCGATCCGGCATTAGTCCTGACAAGCGACGATCTGGCGCTGCCTGTCGCGCACACTCAGGCGTACCGCCTCAGTGACTGCCTGCAAAGCAGCAAAATGGCCCCCGTCACCCCCCCTGGGATGCCCCTGGCACCGCAGGCGCTGGCCTATATTATTTATACTTCGGGCTCTACGGGTCAGCCCAAAGGCGTGCTGGTTGAACATCACAACATTACCGCATTGCTTAACAACACCCAGCCAGGGTTTGGGTTTAATGCTCAGGATACCTGGTGTTTGTTCCACTCGTTTGCGTTTGATTTCTCTGTGTGGGAGATCTGGGGCGCACTGGCCCATGGCGGCAAACTGGTGATAGTGGATGACGCCTGCAAAAAAGACAGTGCTGCGTTCGCGCGCTTTATTTACGATAACCAGGTAAGCATCTTAAATCAGACACCATCGGCGTTTTATCCGCTGATGACACATTTGCTGGCGCAACCGGCGCTGACACATTCTCTGCGTACCGTGATCTTTGGCGGTGAAGCGCTGGAGCTGAGTAAACTTACTCCCTGGTTTGAGGCAGCACAGCCGCTACCTAAGCTGGTCAACATGTATGGCATCACAGAAACCACTGTGCATGTCACCGAGATGCTTATCACCCGCAACTTGGTCGAGCAAAACCCGGGCAAAAGCATCATAGGCCAGCCACTGCCCGGTTATCGCCTTTATTTACTGGATGAACAACACAATCCTGTCGCTGCGGGTCAGCCCGGGGAGTTGTACGTCGGAGGCTGCGGCGTCAGCCGGGGTTATCATCAAAGAGCGGTGCTGACCGCAGAGCGCTTCATCCCTAATCCGCTTGCCGGGCAGAGCGAGGAACGCCTCTATCGTACCGGCGATCTGGCACGCCTTAATGCACAGGGCCAGTATGAATATCTGGGCCGCTGCGACGATCAGGTTCAGATCCGTGGACACCGTATTGAGCTGGGCGAAGTACAGCATGCCCTGCTGACCAACCCGGCTATTGACGATGCCTGCGTGCTGGCTGCCAGCAAACGCCATGGTGAAGTGCTGGTGGCCTACCTGGTCACCCAGGTGCCGCTTTCCGATGAAACCATTCGTGCCGAGTTATTAAAGGTTGTGCCCGAATACATGGTGCCGGCGTATTTTGTCTCAGTGCCCGCGCTGCCTCTGACCAACAATGGCAAAGTCGATAAACAGGCGCTGCTCAGCCAGTTGCCGTTTAACTCACAAACAGCGCAGGCCGGGCGCTCAGCCATGGAAGTAAGCCTCAGTGCAGCGGCCCCCACAGCTGGCGTATCAGGGCAAGATTTGCAGGCTGAGATCTCAGCCGTCTGGTGTGATGTGCTGGAAGTGGATCAGGTTGCGCCGGATGCGCCCTTTTTCACGGTCGGGGGCAATTCCCTGCTGGCCAATGTACTGGCCACCAAACTGAGCACCAGGTTCAATATCGTTCTGCCGCTGACGGAAGTGTTTCAGTACAGCACCATTAATGCCCAGTGCGATTATTTATCGACCAAAGTCACCAGTCCAATTGCAGCGCCTGTGCGCGCGCCAGAGCCGGTCTATCCTGTAAAGCCGACAACCGCCAATCAGGCCATTGCCATGATAGGTTTGTCCTGTCATTACCCGGACTCTCAGGACGCGCAGACATTCTGGCAAAACCTCATTGAAGGCAAAAACTTTGTTCGCCATAGTCAGCGCGCCGAGTCAGACGCAGCTATGATCTGGCTCGATACCTGGGTAGAGGGTCAGGATGCATTCGATCCCGGCTTTTTTAATCTCTCTGAAAAACAAGCTCGTACCATGAGCTATGCACAGCGACAGCTATTGCTGCATGCCTGGAAAGCGGTTGAAGATGCTGGTTATCGCAACGATCAGATCCCCAATACCGGCGTGTATATTTCCGCCTCTGGCGGCGATCTGACCGCTCTTAACCTGCATGACAAGTTCAGCAACGGGGAATTTGTCCTTAACGCCGAAGACTATGTTGCGTCAACGCTGAATCAGCCAGGCACGCTGCCAACCAGTATTTCCTATCATCTCGGTCTGACCGGCCCGAGCCTGTTTGTGCATTCCAATTGCTCCTCATCCCTGAGCGCACTGGCACTGGCCTGCTCGGCGCTCAAAGCCGGTGAAATTGACTATGCCATTGTCGGCGCTGCCTGTTTATTCCCGCAGCGCACCACAGGATACAAAATAGAAAAAGGCCTCAACTTTGCCCCCGATGCGCGCTGCAAAGTCTTTGATGCCCAAGCCGATGGCATGATAGGCGGCAATGGCGTCTCTGTGGTGGTGCTCAAACGGGCCGATGAGGCAACCCAGGATAGCGATCACATTTACAGCCTGATTAAGGCGGTGAAGGTGAACAACGATGGTAAAAACAAGGCGGGTTTCTTTGCCCCGGGCACCGAAGGCCAGATGCAGGTGATCACCCAGGCACTACAAAGCGCCGATGTTTCACCGGCAAGTATCAGTTATGTCGAAGCCCATGGCACTGGCACTGCACTGGGTGACCCCATTGAATTTGCTGCGCTGCAACAGGTTTATCAGCAGCATAGCGATGATAAACAATACTGTGGGCTGGGTGCCGTAAAATCGAATCTGGGCCACACAGACACCCTGGCAGGGCTTACCGGACTGGTGAAAACCAGCTTGTCACTGCACCACAAGCTGCTACCCGGCAGCTTGCACTACAACGAACCGAATCCACACCTCGACCTGGCCAGCTCTCCATTCTACATTGTTGACAGCACTCGCCTGTGGGAAACGCCTCTGTTGCCAAGGCGGGCTGCGGTCAGCTCATTCGGTATTGGTGGCACCAATGCCCACGCCATTTTGGAAGAAGCACCGGTGCAACCTAGTCAAAGCACGTTGAGCAACTTGCCTTCCATCGTCGTGCTATCAGCTGCGACCCTTGAGGTACTGCAACGTCAGGTCAGTGAGCTGCTGAACTGGCTTGAGGGTACCCTGTGCGATGATGCACTGAGAGTCAGCCTAGCCTACACCTTGCAAACCGGTCGCCAGGTGATGGCGCATCGCGCAGGCTTTGTGGTGTCTTCTCTGAACGAGCTTAAGACTCAGTTAAGTGCTTACCTTACCAGAGGCACGCAAACCACATTAAACCCGCTTCCCACTGGCACACCGGCCAGCTGGCTGGCACAGGGCAACTATCAGGCTATTCTGAGCCACTGGCTGGACACTGGCTTTCAAAACTGGGACTTTCTGTATCAGGGAGAGCAAGTAAGCAAGCTAAGTCTGCCGACTTATCCTTTTGATCTGAAGCCTTATACGCTCGGCCTGAGTCAGACTCAAACAGAAGAGCTGGTCGCGTGCACGCTGAGTGTGCCAAAGTGGCGCACTCAGCCGGTGAACACAGATAGTAGTACCGCAGCGCCAGACAGCACGGCGTCACACTGTGTGGTGCTGTGTGACCTGCCTGACTTTGAGGTCGCAGGCGCCATCACTCAATCACTTAGCTCAAGTCATTACGCACCAGAGCAGCAGCTCAATGATTATGCGACCCAGCTGCTCAACATAGTGCAGCCACTCGCTAAAACCAGGCAACCGACCCTGCTACAGCTAGTGATAGGCAACACCCAAACCGAGCCGCTGGCTAACCTCAACAGCTGCCTGCATGGCTTGCTGAAAACCGCCAGCATTGAACACCCGATGCTGCGCGCACAACTGCTGCTGGTCGATCCAACGCTGACCGTTGATGCGTTGCAAACCCTGCTGATCGATAACCGCAATGCGCCCGACTCCGTCATTGCTTATCAGGGTAGCACCCGTACAGTACTGGACTATCAGCCGGTGAGCGATGTGGATCCGGTCAGTCCGTGGCAACCCGATGGCGTGTATCTGATCACTGGCGGGCTCGGGGGCATTGGTCGTCACTTTATCGCCGAACTGGCCGCTTTACCGTTTGCCACCACCGTGATAATCACAGGTCGCAGAGCCACTGACGACGCTCAGGTACAGGCACAACTGCACGCTCTCAGACAAGGTCGGGTTAAACTGGTTTATCGACAGCTGGATGTTGCACAAAAGATGAATGCCCTGCTGCTGGTACGGGACATAGTACGCGAATTTGGCACACTCCATGGTGTGATCCATGCGGCCGGCATCGTGCAGGATACTTTGCTGTGCAATAAAACCCCGACCTCCTTTGCACAGGTGCTCGCTCCTAAAGTCACGGGTGTGGTTGCGCTGGATGAAGCCACAGCGGATCTGCCGCTGCGCTTCTTTGCCTGCTTTGCTGGGCTCAGTGGCGTGCACGGCGCAGCCTCTCAATGTGACTATGCCACGGCCAATGCGTTTCTCGACAGCTATATGCAGCAACGTCATATCCGGGTTGCCCGTGGTGAACGTCACGGTCAGAGCGCCAGTATTGACTGGCCTTTCTGGCAAGAGGGCGGTATGCAGCGCAGTGCGCAGTTTACCCATACGGATACGGCGATGCCTACCAACAGTGGCATCGACGCATTTTACCGGGCACTGCACCAACCTCAGACGCTGGTGCAATACATCCCGACAGAGCCGGTCATTGAGCAGCAAAACGCTTCCGCCATCACAACACCAGCGGCCCAGTTTACCAGTGAAGCCGCGCTGGACGCTGCGCTGACAGAGCAGCTGAGCACTATGGTGGCAGCTTTACTCGGCGTGCAACCGGGTACACTGGACGGAGATACTGATCTTGGCGAATTTGGCGCGGATTCCATCGCCTTCATTACCTTTATCAATCAGCTCAACAGTCGCTATCAGCTTGAGCTGTCACCCAGTGTGCTGTTTATGCACTCGACTCTGAACAGCCTCAGAGCCCATATTATCGCCGAATATGGCGATATGTTGATCGCCACGAACAACGAGACGCAAACTAGATCAACCGAAACAGAAGCAGAACAGATCCCAGTGAATGCATCATGCGATGAAGCAATTGCCATTGTCGGGATCAGTGCGGCTTTCCCCGAAGCCAGTAACCTCGACGCATTCTGGCACAATCTGAACACAGGCAAAGACTGTGTAACCCGCCACGACTGGCCACAGCCGCAAGACAGCGAGCTCAGCTGGCCCGGCGAAATTAACTGGCTGGGCCGTCTGCGACGCGACACCGAATTCGATCCCCTATTCTTCAATATTGCCCCGGCAGAGTGTGAGCGCATTCAGTTGCAGGAAAGCCTGCTGATGATGCATGTCTGGCAGTGTATTGAGAATGCCGGATACGACCCCAAATCGCTGGCAGGCACCAGCACCGGGTTGTTTATTGGGTGTCAGTCCGGGTATCACGAAGGGCTGATCACCTCCCCCGCATTCGCGCCGAACCGCATGAGCTACTTCCTCGACCTGCACGGTCCGAGCGAAGGGGTAGATACCACCTGTTCATCATCGCTGGTTGCTGTACATAAAGCCATGGCGGCGATCCGTATGGGTGAGTGTGAGCAGGCCATTGTCGGTGGCGTCAATATCATAGACACCCCCACCGCCTCAGTGGCCATGCAGGAGATAGGTGCACTGTCACCAGATGGGCGATGCAAAACCTTTGCTGCCGATGCGGATGGCATAGTACGGGGTGAAGGCGTTGGCATGATCATGCTGAAAAAGCGCTCGGCAGCCGAGCGCGATCAGGACGCCATTTACGCCACTTTGCTGGGGTCGGCGGTTAACCATGGCGGAAAATCACAGGGCTTTACCGTACCCAACGCCCGGGCACAAACTCAGCTGCTGGACAAAGCCTGGCGCAACGCCAACATCGACCCGGCTACACTCAGCTACATCGAATGCCATGGCACCGGCACCACGCTCGGCGATCCAGTTGAACTGGATGCACTCAAAGCGGCCTTTAATGCGCATCAGTGGCCAGCCCACTGTGCGCTGGGTTCAGTGAAAAGCAACATAGGTCATACCGAAATTGCCGCCGGTATCGCAGGTCTCATTAAGGTTGTTTTGCAACTTAAGCATCAGACTCTGGTGCCGTCGCTCCATGCGCAGGCACTTAATCCCTATCTGGCACTCGAGGGGACGCCGCTCACGGTACAAACTCAGGCGCAGCCCTGGGAGCACGGCGATACACCAAGGCGGGCAGCCGTCAGTGCCTTTGGGATCAGTGGCGTCAATGCCCATGTGGTGCTCGAAGAGTATCAGGCGAACATCACAGCGCAACACACAGCTCAGCCAGACACCCCAGCTATAGTGGTGCTCTCAGCCACCAGCAAAGCGGCGCTGGGGCACAAAGTCGCGGAGCTCGCCAATCACATCGCGACTTTACCTGACACGCCTGAGGTACTGGCACAGCTGGCCGCGACCTTAGCATTGGGCCGCACCGCTCAGGCGTACAGACTCGGCTGGGTGGTGTCCTCACTGAGCGAGCTGTGCACAGCCCTGAGTGAGGCCATGCCAGAACAAGCCCAAAAAGTTAGCCATAACATCAGCGAGCAGCTAGCAGCAGAGCAGTTGCTGACTTTGCATCAAACCAAAGAATATGCCGCCATAGTACGTCTGTGGCAATCCGGCAAAGTCGCGAGCTGGCAACCACTTTACCCAACTTCTTTGCCAAAACTGCACCTGCCTGGTACGTCTTTTATCAGTAAAAAAGCGGTTGAGACTGAACAAACAAATCCCTGGCTGCTGCTCGACAACCAATTTCACCCGGCTGCACTCAATCTGCCAGAGGACTGGCAGGCATCACTGAGTGCACAGCTGGCACACAGGCATATTTTGCTGGTGTCAGACACCCTTGCCGAGCTTGAAACCCTCAGTAAGCCGCTGCAAGCAAGCGGGTGTACGGTAACTTCGCTGTGCTTTGATCAGCTAAACAACTCAGTGCTGGATCCGGAAAATCTGCCGGATACCACTTTTGTGCTGGGCTCAGGCTCGTTGTCTGACCCTGAGCAACAAATAAAACCCCTGTTTGAGCTGATGCAACTGACCGCCTGCTATGATCATCACGCAATGCAGCTGTTTTATGGCACCCAAACCGACCCGCAAACAGAGACCCGGGATGACCTGAGTGCCCTGCTACGTTGTTACAACCTGCGCAATCCACAACATAGCTGGACTTTGCTAGAACAGCTTGATGAGAATGCTTGCCTGAGCGAACTATTGCTACAGGAGTTTGCCAGCACACTACTGAGCACGGCTGAGCAACAGCCGAATCAGGTGCAATACCGCGCTGGTGCGCGATTTGCGCTACAACTGACGCAACTGTCAGACGCAAACGACACGGCTAAATCTGAGTATGAAATACGTCGCGGTGGCACCTATTTGCTCGCCGGCGCGCTGGGCGAACTGGGCATGGCACTGAGCCAGCGTTTGCTGGAAGACTTTGATGCGACCCTCATCTTACTGGGCAGGCGCGATGAGCAAGCAGTGCAGCCACAGCTGACCCAACTCAGAGAGACGGGCAATGGCACAGTGCATTACCTGGCGTGTGATATTGCCGACGCCCAACAGCTGGAACAACTCAGTGCCTTACTGAGCGACAAGGCATTACAGCTCAACGGCGTGTTCCACCTGGGCACCACCTACACGGAAGAAGAAAACGACTGGGCCGACTTCGCCCGCTCAATGCAGGTCAAAGTGCAAGGCACTCAGCAGCTGGATGCCCTGTTAAGTAGCTACGAGCTGGACTTTTTTGTGCTGTTCTCTTCCATGGCCGTGTTTGGCAGCCTGAATCATCTGTCGTATTCATACGCCAATGGCTTTCAGAATGCCTTTGCCCGAGCCCGGAACCAAATGGTTGAGGTGCAGCAACGTCATGGCCAAACCCTGGCAATTAACTGGGGCTACTGGCATTCAGATGACCCGCTGAAAAGCATCGAGAACAGCTTTGCCGAGAAAAAAGGCTACCAGCTGATCCAGATGTCGGATGCCTTTGCGCAGCTGCCTAAATTACTGAACGCCGGGCGCAGTACCTTGGCTGCCATCTGCACCACAGAGCCGGAGCGTATTATGCATAACACTGCGGCACTGTTACAGCGTAAACGCCTGACGCAACCCCGCCTTGAGCACGGAACAGATGAGGTAACTGACGCGTCTGGGGATATCGCCGCTACCGTAGTGAGCATTGTTGGTCAGGTGCTGGGGATCGCCCCCGACGAGCTGGATCTGAATTGCGATCTGTATGATTATGGCTTTGATTCCATCTCATTGCTGAAAACCTTTCAGCAGCTCAAGGCCCGGCTCAATATTGATATTCAGGCCGATGCCTTTAAGAATATGAATACCATCCAGGCGCTGATCGACGAAATCGACAAGGCCCATGGCCAGACTCAATCTGATGACGATGCGTCATTGCCTGAGTTTATCGTCGATGCGGGCATTGATCTGCCGACACTGCCCGATGAAATCACGCATGCCTATAAGGGTGATGTCCGTCATGTGCTGCTCACTGGTGCAACGGGCTTTTTAGGCAGTCACCTGCTGGCAGAGCTGCTGGCCACCACCGAAGCAAAGATATACTGCCTGGTGCGTGCCAGCTCCGTTGAGCAGGCACGCAGCCGGATTGCCGATAATGCCAAACAGTATGCGCTGACTCTGGATCTGGATCTGGATCTGGATCGTATTGTGCCTATCCCGGGTGATATGGAGCAATCCCGCTTGGGCGTATCCGACGAGCACTGGACACGACTGTGCCGGGACATCCAGCATGTGGTGCATACGGCGTCATATGTGAACCATATCCAGCCCTACTTTGCCTTTAAAAAGTCGGTGGCTGGTACCAATGCCTTGCTAAAATTGTGCTGCACAGACACGCTGAAGATGATCCACTTTGTCTCCAGCACCACCGCCAGCACCCAGATCAAAGACTCGCACTTTTCAGTCAACCCACGAGAGTCCTTTATTCCAACTGACGAAGCAGCCTTGCTGTGCAGTGGGTACGGACAGTCGAAATGGGTGCAGGAAGAAAACATTCGTCAGGCATCACTCATCGGTGTGCCCTACACGGTTTACCGCTTTTCGGAAATTTCGGGCTCATCAACAAGTGGCATTGGCAATACGGATGATGTCTTCCACCGCATCCTGAAAATGATGCTCAGCGTAGAAGTACGCCCAGCTGAAAGCCCCTACATGCTGGATATCATTCCGGTTGACCGCGCGGCTACGTGTATCGTTGCAGGCATGAACGACCCGCAAAAACGCAATCAGGTCTATCACGTGGCAAACCCAGCACCACTGAGCATTGCAACCTTTTATGACTTTGCCGCTGAGCGGGGCCTGCGCTTTACCCACACGGATAAAGCGGAGTTCATTCGTGCCTGTGAAGCCTACGCGGCGCAGCGAGAAGGCAAAGATCAGGTCATTATGCAGGGCTTATTGTCATCACGCCCCGGTTACGACGAATACCTGTTTGAAGCGTATTTTATGCCGATGGACCCCTATGATAAGGACAACTTTATCGCACTGACAGAGCGCTATGACATCACGCTGGGCGACTGGGAGAGTTTGTTTGATACTTACTTTATCCAGTGGCTAGAAGACAGACACTATCGGGAGATCTGGCAGGAGAGTTAAGCACACTTATAACTGAGCGCTAATGATCTCCATATCGATCTAGTTCAGCCATAGCGACTTCATTAAGTCGCTATGGCTGCTATTTAAAATGCGCTTCAAAGCCAAACCTAGTGGGGTTAACCAATAACCTAACGGATATATATCCCAGTAATTTTTGGCATATCCCACACGGAACAATCGTCTTCTAAGAAAAAGCGCACTTCCTTCTGTGCCACAAGCGCCGTTAGCAAAGTACTGTAAACCCGCTCATCACGACTATCCTGGATATCAAACAAAAACTTGTCCTTCACGGCACATTTGGTGCTATTACTCGCAATATCCGCAACAACCACAATATCAGTGGGCGCGTTTTTAGGTTGTTGTCCTAACTCCTTCACCTTGCCGTATCCAGTCCAGCCTGCAGCAAACGAGGCCGACGAAAAAGATAACAAAACAGCGGAAAACACCAGTAAAACTGCTCTCATATCACGTATTTCCTACACTATCTTATGATGTACCAAAAAGCATACCAACCTAACAATTTGGACAGATTACACCGGTACGGCCACTAAGTATAGCAGCTGAGTCAACGACCCTTGGGTAATGGCGGCATCCGCCTGCTCGACCACTTTAGGTTTGCCATGCACAGCCACGCCTAAGCCCGCAGCGGCCATCATAATTAAATCGTTGGCACCATCGCCCATGGCCACGGTTTGTCTGGGCGCAATGCCAAACTGTGTAGTCAGGGATTTAAGCACCTCGGCTTTCTTGCTGCCATCAACGACCTCGCCCAGCACTTTACCGGTGAGCTTATCGTCGGCAATTTCCAGTGTGTTAGCAAAGACGGCGTCTAGCTGCAACGGCGCTTTGAGCGCCTCGGCAAACCAGGTAAAGCCACCGGAGGCAATCGCCAGATGCCAATGATGTGCTTTGAGTACCGCACACAGCTGGGCAACGCCCTCCATCAGCGGCAGGTTGTCTTTGAGTTGCTGAATAAGCGGTAATTCGACTCCGGACAGCTTGGCAACACGCTGATACAGGCTGTCGTTAAATGCCAGCTGACCAGCCATCGCTTGTGCGGTGACGGCAGCAACCTCATCATAGACTCCGGCCAGTCTGGCAATTTCATCAATGCACTCAATTTTGATTGCCGTGGAGTCCATATCCATCACCAGTAAACCGGGCTTTTGCAAGCTTGGCGGCTGGCTGATGGCGGCGCCTTGCAGACCACACTGGGCCGCTAACGCACGAATGGCCGCGCGCACATCGCGTGTCGACTGGGTATATAAAACCAGTCCGGGTACCATGTCAGCTGTGGGTTGATACAGCGCTAACCTGGTGACTTCAATATCGGCACGCTGGCACAGGCCTAAAATCTTCAGGACAGTCTCCTCGCTGAGCTGTTCACCAAAGAAGCACAAGTACTGACCGCCTTCTGACAATGGACAAGCGCCAGGCTTAAGGTGATCTTCGTTTTCAATCTGGTACCACTTTGCTAAGGTAAGAAGCTGCTGAGCAGGCTCAGCGATGGCACGCAACTGGATTGACGCGAGTGACTTTGACATGGATACTCCTGATTGGGGTCATATCCGGTTCTTCTGAACCGATGTATTTGTACTTGTTTGGTAACGGTATGCGCCCTTTGTAACATCTTAATCATGGCATGTCAGCAGGCAAACAAGATCTATGAAAAATACACAAGCCCTTGAATATCTCTCCTCGTCACGCAACCGCCGTTTACTGCGTCTGCTGGTCGCGGCAATGTGCTTTTTAACCGTTACCTGGCTGGCCTTTAATACCAGCTTTCGCTCCCATCAACTGTTGCACACCAACGCAGATCACACAGGTCGTAGCCTGACTAAACAACTGGCGCTGAATGCTGCTTTGCCACTCAGCCGCATGGATACGCCACAGCTCAGGGCTTTGTGTAACCACCTCGCCAGTGACGAATTTGTACTGTCAGTCAGGCTCTACAATCAACAAGGCCAATTTATTATCGGCAACGATGGCCAGGATGCACCACCAGAAATAACCGACTTGCCCCGCCATTTAGCCGGGCTGACTCAGTCTAAGCAGCCGATTGTTGAGCCCATTTATGATACGGAGCAACAACCCATAGGTTTTGTCAGCGTCGAGTATTTAACCGAATCTGCCATGGCAGAAAGTCACCGCCATTTCCACGAGCTGGGTCGCGTGGTGCTGCTGATGCTGGTTATTGCTTGTATTTTTACCTGGCAGATTGGCCGGGCCTTAAAGCGCTGGGAAGTAAAACGTCAGATCCGCAATAGCGTTGCTGATGAACAGTAGCATTGCCAGTAACCCTAAAAACCGGCATGGGCTATAAACTATTCAAAAGAAACAAAAAGTTAAAACTATTGACGTCAGGTAGAAATTAAAATAATGTTTTAACTGTGAGTTACCAGAATGGGTAATTAGCATACCGCGCCGAGCAATTAAACTCGGCGTTGGCACAATTTCAAGTTTAAGGAAAATAAAATGAAATTACAGATCAAAAAGAAAAATATGAAGACGCTGTCTAATCTACGTAATTTAGATGCTCAGGCAACGCCAAATGTGGCAGGCGGAACGATTCAAACTCGTCCTGTTTCTTGTCAATACTGGTGCGGTAACAGACAGTCTGACTTTAACTGTAATACTGAGCCAGGCAGACACTGTGTAACAGACTAAGGCAACACATAAAGTCTCACAAGAGGGGTGAGCCCCTCTTTGCAGCAATTATACCTATCATCCCAGTGCTAACGTATTCATCCAGGGCGTTATAAGCTTAATATTTCCTGCGACGTCTTGAAAATTACCTCTGCAATGTCTTGAGGGGATTCTTCGCGAATGGCACACAAATGCTCAAACACCTCCACAACTCTTTTTGGCACATTCACCTGCCCCTGGTAGCCCGATAGCGGCATAGAAGGCGCATCGGTTTCCAACACTAACGACTCTAACGGCACTTGAGCCAGCGTAGTGCGGGTTTTTGCTGCCCGCGGATAGCTGATGGTGCCACCCACACCGAGTTTAAACCCGAGCTTCAGATAACTCTGCGCATCTTGCAATGAGCCAGAGAAGGCATGAATAACGCCTCCGTTTTGAGGGGGACACTGTTTAAAGGCTTTCGCCAACAGGTGATGACTTTTGCGGTGATGCACAATCAGCGGCAAACTCAGCGCATTAGCCAGCGCTATGTGCTCTATAAACAGGTGTTGCTGCGCGTCAATATCCGCCACCATGGCATCAATACCACACTCACCAATCGCCACCAGCTGCGAACGATGCAGATGGGCAAGCGCCGCTAAATCAGACATATCCGCGGCGTTGTGCTGTGCCATAAAGTAAGGATGAAGACCAAAGGCGATGTGCACGCCCGGGTACTGCTGCGCGAAAGCTGGCAAAGTGCGGCACTGTGCCAGCGTGACCCCAGGTACCACCCATTGCCCGATACCCAGCGCCTGCGCCTCTGTCAGGTGTTGAGGCAAACTGTCTCTGAATTCTTCAAAGTCAAGATGGCAATGGGTATCAATGAAGCGCATGGGGTGTGACACTATGGGTTAAGACGTTCAACCTGCCACTGTCCGCTAACGTCTTTACGATACATAAAGCGGTCATGCAAACGATGCTCTCCCCCTTGCCAGAATTCAATCTGATGGGGTTTAACACAATACCCGCCCCAAAAGTCCGGCAACGGAATATCGCCTTTCGCAAACTTACTTTTCATGCTGTTGAAGGTCTGCATCAGGGCCTGACGAGAGGAGACCGGACGCGACTGGGCTGAAGCCCAGGCAGCAAGCTGGCTTTCTTTTGGACGGGAGAGAAAGTACTTAGCAACCGCAGCTGTCGGTAGCGGTTCGGCTTCACCGTACACGATCACCTGACGCTCCAGATTGTGCCAGGGAAAGTGTAATGAAATCTTGTTATTACCTTTGAGCTCTTGTGCCTTACGCGACCCGGTATTAGTGAAAAAGACAAAGCCGTTATCGTCCACTTGTTTGAGTAACACAATCCGCTGTGACGGCTGACCCTGCTCATCCACCGTGGCCACTACCATGGCGGTCGGATCGCTGAGATTTGCATCCACGGCCTGCTGCAGCCAGTGTTCAAACTGCACGATGGGGTTATCATCGAGCTTCTCGCGGGAGAGGCCATCTTTAGTATATTCGCGACGAATATCATCAAGTTTCATAGTGGTCATTCCTTACATAACACAAAAGGCCGCAATAGTGCGGCCTCAGTCTAACATAACGTGATGCATGCATTGCATGATCTCACGCAGGACTTACATCTGCTCCATCACCTCGATGCCCAGCAGCTCCAGACCGGTGTTGAGTGTTCTGGCAACCAGGTTACACAGCAACAGACGACTTTCACGTACTTCAGCAGACACATCGTCTTTGAGGATTGGACAAGCTTCGTAGAAGGTCATGTACAGACTCGCCAGCTCATACAGATACCCACATAATACGTGTGGTGTGGCTTCGCCGATCATCAGATCCAGGACTTCTTCAAGCTGCAGGAGTTTCAGCGCCAGCGCCTTTTCCTGTGGCTCGACGATGTTGATGCTGCCACTGAGCGCCGCACTGTCTACACCGGCTTTGCGGAAAATACTGCGCACACGGGTGTACGCGTACTGTAAGTAAGGTGCCGTGGCGCCTTCGAAGCTCAGCATGGTATCCCAGTTGAAGATGTAATCACTGGTCCGGTGCTTCGACAGATCGGCATATTTCACCGCGCCAATACCCACTTTACGGGCGATTTCAGCACGGGCTTCTGCACTCAGCTCAGACGCACGGTCGGCCAGTTTTTCGCTGGCACGGCTCACCGCTTCATCCAACAGTTCAGCCAGCTTGACTGTGCCGCCTGTACGGGTCTTGAACGGCTTGCCGTCGCTGCCCATCATAGTGCCAAACGGACAGAACTCATAGCTGGTTTCGTCGCGCAGCAGACCCGCTTTGCGTGCAGTCAGCTCAACCTGGTTAAAATGCAGGCTTTGACGAGCATCCACGAAAATCAGAATACGCTCAGCGCCCAGCTCGTTAGAGCGGTAGTCACACGCAGCCAGATCGGTCGTGGCATACAAGAAACCACCACCTGATTTTTGTACGATAAACACCGATGGCTCACCATCTTTGTTTGCCAGCTCATCGAGGAACACCACCTGTGCGCCCTGATCTTCAACCGCAATGTTTTTATCTTTTAACAGCGTGATGATACCGGCCAGACGATCGTTATAGGCACTTTCAGCCATAATGTCATCGCGCGTGAGCGTCACATTCAGCTTTTTGTATACTTCTTCAGAGTGCTTCACCGACGTGTCGATGAACAACTGCCACAGTTTCTGGCAATGTGCATCACCGCCTTGTAATTTAACCACGTAATCACGGGCCTTATCCGAGAAACCTTCTTCATCGTCGAAGCGCTTCTTAGCGTCACGATAGAAAGTTTCTAAGTCCGCCAGTGCCACGTTTTCCAGGTCAATGCCTTGCGCCAGCATATCTTCCAGGTGTGCGATCAGCATACCAAACTGCGTGCCCCAGTCGCCCACGTGGTTCTGACGCGTGACTTTGTCACCACGGAACTCAAGCGCACGTACCACGGCATCACCAATGATGGTAGAACGCAGGTGACCCACGTGCATTTCTTTGGCCAGGTTAGGCGACGAGAAATCGACGACCACGTTTTGCGCCTGAGCATGTTCTGCCACGCCTAGCTTGGCATCCTGATTGGCCGCTTCCAGGCTCGCAGCCAGAAACTCCGGCTTAAGGTGAATATTGATAAAGCCCGGACCAGCAATTTCAGTTTTTGCAGCCACATCGCTGACATCCAGATTATCAATGATCTTCTGTGCCAGCTCACGCGGGTTGGTTTTTAGTGCTTTCGCAGCGCCCATTGCGCCATTAATTTGATAGTCACCAAACTGCGCACGGGTGCTTTGCGTTACCGCCGGATTGGTGCCTTCAGGGATCCCTGCCGCGGCCATCGCAGACAGAGCTTTTTCAATTAGAATACTTTTAATGTTCATTGTGTTTCCTTTGGGTCAGTGCCAGCCTGGGCACTGAGCAAACATCATCGGCGCCTCGGGGCGCCGGAATAAAACGCAGCTTTAAACAGTCAGCGAACAATCGGGTCGAATACACCAGCTTATAGGAAGCGCCGGAGTCAAATCAACCCGCAGCATGACTTTTGGGGCCACCAGACAAACGGATGCCCCAGTTTAATTTAGTGTTCGCGCGTCTGATGGAACTGCACGTCCGGATAACGTTCCATAGACAGGTTCAGATTCACACGGCTTGGCGCGATATACGTCAGGTTATCGCCTCCGTCGAGTGCCAGGTTCTGCTCACACTTACGGCGGAATTCAGCCAGTTTTTTCTCGTCTTCACAATTAACCCAGCGCGCCGTCTGAACGTTAACGCTTTCGTAAATCGCATCCACGTTGTACTCAGACTTCAGTCGTGCCACTACCACGTCAAACTGCAGTACACCGACCGCGCCCACGATCAGGTCGTTGTTGATCAGCGGACGGAACACCTGCACGGCCCCTTCTTCTGATAACTGCACCAGGCCTTTTAGCAGCTGCTTTTGCTTGAGTGGATCTTTAAGACGAATACGACGGAACAGCTCAGGGGCAAAGTTCGGAATACCACTGAACTTAAGTTTTTCACCTTGAGTGAAGGTGTCACCAATCTGGATGGTGCCGTGGTTGTGCAAACCAATGATGTCACCGGCAAAAGCTTCCTGGGCACGCTCACGATCACCGGCCATAAAGGTCACGGCATCAGAAATGCTCACCTGCTTGCCCAGGCGAACATGGTTCATCTTCATACCCTGAGTGTATTTACCTGATACGATACGCATAAAGGCGATACGGTCGCGGTGTTTCGGGTCCATGTTGGCCTGAATTTTAAATACGAAGCCGGTGAACTTCTCGTCGTCGGCACTCACTTCACGTTCGTCCGTCTGACGCGGCAACGGCGACGGCGCCCACTCAGTCAGGCCATCCAGCATATGATCCACACCAAAGTTACCAAGCGCGGTACCAAAATACACCGGCGTCAGTTCGCCACTGAGGAATAACTCTTTATCGAATTCGTGCGATGCGCCAATGACCAGTTCCAGCTCTTCACGTAGTTGCTCCGCCAGACTCTCACCGATAGCGGCATCCAAGTCAGCGTTATCTAGCCCCTTAATGGTGCGCACTTCCTGAATAGTATGACCCTGACCCGTTTGATACAAAATGGTCTCATCGCGGTGAATGTGGTAAACCCCTTTGAACTCTTTACCACAGCCAATCGGCCAGGTAACTGGCGCACACATGATATTCAGCTCAGTCTCAACTTCGTCCAACAGCTCCATCGGATCGCGGATATCACGGTCCAGCTTGTTCATGAAGGTCACGATAGGCGTATCACGTAAACGGGTGACTTCCATCAGCTTACGGGTTCGATCCTCAACACCTTTGGCCGCGTCGATGACCATCAGACAGGAGTCCACGGCAGTCAGCGTACGATACGTATCTTCCGAGAAATCCTCGTGTCCCGGGGTATCCAGCAGGTTAACCAGGCTGTCATTGAACGGGAACTGCATCACAGACGTGGTTACTGAGATACCACGCTCTTTTTCCATGTCCATCCAGTCTGATTTTGCGTGCTGGTTAGAGCCTCGGCCTTTTACTGTACCAGCCTGTTGCAAGGCCTTACCGAACAAGAGTACTTTTTCTGTGATGGTGGTCTTACCCGCATCCGGGTGCGAGATGATAGCGAAGGTACGTCGCTTGTTTATTTCATTGAGGAAAGTCTGGTCTGCCATTAGTCAATTCTTTAGGTTATACGCGGATCCACACATGCTACGCAAAGTGTGCGCATGACACTTTGCAGGGTCATCCGGCGGGTTCATTTTTAATCATGCACTATTTTCGCCGATCTTGGCGCTTTTAACAATCAGTGAAGGTCAGTTACATCATGATTTCGTTCAATATCGGGTTAATTCTCCCATGCAACAGTCAAAGCCAAAAAAGGGATATGAATATTTATTGAATAAAATGACTTGCTTGGAGCTCGTCTGGTAGGATAGTTCCCAATTTCAGATAAAAGATATAACAACATGAACAACAAGCTTTTTGTAATACCGAAACCAAACCCCAATGCCAAACTCAGACTGTTTTGTTTTCCTTATGCCGGCGGCTCTCCGGCTATGTACATGCCCTGGAACAGTGAGTTGCACCCCGACGTAGAGCTGGTGCTACTGCAATTTCCGGGTCGTGGTGCACGCATGGGGGAACCTGCACATGTGACCATGCAACATAAAGTCGATGAACTATTGGCTCACCAGGCATTTCTGACTGAAAAGCCCTATGTGCTCATGGGGCACAGTTTGGGCAGCCGGGTGATTTTTGAAGTCACAAAACACCTAGTCGAACAGAATGCGCCGTTACCACGCCACCTTATCGCATCAGGCAGCCGCGCCCCACACACCAGCTCGGACAAAAAACGCATTTACGACTTACCTCATGATGCCTTTGTCGAAGAACTTTATAAACTTAACGGCACACCCAAAGAGTTGCTGGAGCACAAGGAGCTGATGGAGTTACTACTGCCCTTACTAAGAGCCGATTTTCAGATTGCCGAGTGCTATCAGGCTCAGCCTCTCAGCCTGCCCTGCCCTATCACCGTGTTTCATGGCTATGATGACATCGAAATCAATGCCGAGCAGCTGCACGGCTGGCAGGATTTGAGTGAACACAAAATTGACATTCATTACTTTAATGGTGGCCACTTCTTCATCAATCAATGCAGTGATGAAGTGATCGGTCAGGTCAATCAGGTACTTCGCACAATCCTGTAATTTGATTTGCCTAAGCGAGTAAGTTGGCCAAAGATAAACATATCTATGTGAATACAGGTAATAAAATGGAAGGCTTACTGCATGCGCTCATGCTGGACGGCCAGGGTGGCGCAACCCCGGTATCAGACTTAACGCAGGCGCTCAAAGACGAAGTGCCTCTTTGGCTGCACTTTGATTACACCAATGACGCGGTTCACCACTTCTTGAGCCAGCTGGATTTTCTGCAAGAGTGGGAGTGGCAGGCATTACTTGCAGAGGAAACCCGGCCTCGTGTGACCCGTGCAAGTCACGGATTGCTGTTATTTTTACGCGGCGTCAACCTCAACCCCAGACAAAACCCGGAAGATATGGTCTCAGTGCGCTGTTTTATTAATAAAAACGTACTGATCACCTGTCGCAAGCGCGTGTTGATATCTATCGAAGAACTACACAGCGCATTACTGGACGGTCAGGGGGCTCAGTCTATCAGCGACCTTATCTGTGCGCTGATAGATCGCCTGACACACCATATGCAGGACACATTGTGGCAGGTCGAAGAACAACTGGATGAATTTGAAGAGCAGTTGGATAAAGAGGAATGCCAGCCCGACTACCATCAGATCACCTTGCTGCGGCGTCAGGTCATTGCCTTAAAGCGCTATATCAAACCGCAACGTCAGGCTATCTATGATTTGATTGATACAAAGGTGAACTTTCTGAGTCTCGATCAGCGCCGCTTGCTTGGCGAGGCAAATAATACCCTCAGCCGCTATATTGAAGAGCTAGAAGCCAGCATTGAGCGGGCACAAGTCCTTCAGCAAAGCATCACCAACCAACTTAATGAGCAGCTGAATCAGCGCATGTACATTATGTCCGTGGTCGCAGCCCTGTTTCTGCCGTTGGGCTTTTTAACTGGTCTGTTGGGAGTCAATATTGGCGGCATTCCAGGCACAGAGAATCCCTGGGCTTTTACGATTTTCATACTGGCGTTGGTAATATTAACTGTTGCTGTAGCCGTTTTATTTAAACGCCGAAAATGGATATAAGTGTGGGGTTTAGACGTATCTGTGTGACGTAAAATGGCGCTCTCGCTAGGGATCGAACCTAGAACTTGGCCTCCGGAGGGCCACGTGATATCCATTTCACCACGAGAGCAGCATCTTAGTGGTGCCAATAATAATCATATCCAGCCACAAATACTAGTCATTGTTGTCTATATGCTTAATTTATGGTCTAAAACTCGAAAAAAGACTTCACACAGAGCGAAATTCACGATATTTAACTATGCTTAGAACAATAACAATAATGACGACCTGTTAATACACGGAAAATTGGTCTCCTGTATTAACACGACATCATCCTGAGAGGACCGTATTATGACTCCAATGACCACTGAACAAGTTGCTGAATTTTTAGATGTTAAAGTGGAGCGCGTCAGGCGACTGGCACGCGAAAACCTGTTAGTTGCCAAACAACAGGATGAGCAGGGCGAACCCATTTTTGACAAAGATGACGTAGAAAAATACAAAGAACTGGCAAAACGACTGGGCGGCATTTAAGCGCAACAGAAGCGAGGCCCCTGCCCTATATTGCTTCGTAATCAGGCTAACTCAATGCCCGACTGATGTTCGGGCCAACTGGCCTGTTCGAAGCGACTAGCGGCGCCATGCCTGCAATAGTACCTGTAAAGGTTTAAGATACGAGACCAGCCCGCGCTGCTGATACCAGGCAAGACAAAGCAGCAGGTAAACCTCCACATAACAATTTAGCTTATCCTCGGCATACTCAGGTAACGGCACCTCTGCCAGGCTGAAATAACGCTTCAGCATCTGATTGCCTTCACGTACAGACAACGAAAAAGAGACACATAAGGCCGCCAAATCAAAATATCGGTCGTTGTATTGCGCGTATTCAAAGTCGATAAACACGGGTCCCTGTGCTGTTACCAGCATATTGTCTTTGACCAAATCATTGTGACAAAAGCAGATATCAGGTTCAAACTGTGCCAGCCTTTGGCTTAAAGCAAACACATCAGATGCCCCTTCGAGCACCTGAGCGGCCTCAGACAGTGCCACACTCAGATCAAGCTGCCCGATCTGGGGGTGCACCAAACCATGTAACGTATGCAGCTTCGTTAATAAACTATCGCTCAGGCACAGTGGATCATCTCGCTGTGGTAAGAATTCAAACAACGCCAGCCGGGTCTGAACATGATAGCCAGCCAGAGGCTGTGCTACGCCAAGTTGAGCCAGCAGTGCCTGCGCTTGCAGTGCATGAACGGGTATTGCGTCTGAATAATGCTTTAACAAAAACCCCTGTTGCACCTGCTCCAGGTAGTAATTTTTATTACTTAACCCTTTGTTAAGTGGGCGCAGTGCACTGATAGTAATATCGGGAAAAGCCTGCCTGATCAGCGCACTTAGCTCGGCATCACAGTGCGGCAAGCGGTTTACCCTCTTTTTGCTGATACACTTCGTACCAGCGCACATACCCCCAGCAGACCATAATGGTGTAAAAACCAAATAACACCAGAGTGGGGTAATAGCCTTTGAGATAGTATAGATACATGGACGCCGCATCGATCACGACCCAATACAGCCAGTTTTCCAGCACTTTGCGGGCAACCAGGTAAGTGGTTACCACCGCAAAGCAGGTCGTCAGGCTGTCCAGATACGCCAGCTCAGCATGTGTGTACTTATCCATGACGTAGCCGATACCCAGTGCCACAAGCAAGGTGCCCAAAATAATGGCGCTATGTCGATACAAGGACCAGGAAACGATTTCCAGGGACTTATCCTGTCTGCCACTGCGCCACATCCACCAGCCTACAACCGCCATGAACATGTAGTAAAAGTTCAGCAATGACTCCATCAGTAATGCACCATTCCAGTACATCACGGTATAGATAAAGGTACTGACAAACGCCGCAGGCCAGCACCACGAGTTTTCCCTTATTGCCAGCAGCAGGTAGGCAGCGGATAAGACCACGGCCAGATACTCCCACACCGACATGGCGGTAAATCCAGCCAGGGTTTCAGCTAGCCACTGCATCATGACTGAGGCGACAGGTCGCCACTGATGAATTTGCAAACAAACACAATTTTGCCATATTGCTCAAACGAACGCTTCATTTCTGCGGATAAGGTGTCCATCAGCACATCATAGTCACCAAACACCTGAGTCGACATAGTATTGGTCAGTACTTTTAGCTCCGGGTGCTGATTCAGGCGCTCGATAAAGTCTTTGATGAAAGGAATATAGTCAGCATGTAATGGATATTTGCTGATCTCGACAGAGAGTTGCATCACAGTGTCCTCGTCAGAGTTATAAAGGAATTAGTTTTCGGAATAATTTAAATTGCTGCCACCGTCCGTTACCGAGCGAGGCCTGTAATTGATCCAATCCTGTTGATAGATGATCTTGTTGTCCGGGTTAAAGTGTAATACGGTCGTAAAACGCCAGGGACCCATTTCCCGACCTTCATACTCAAAGCGGGCAAAGGTGCCACGAATAACGGCACGACGTTGCTGTTCGTCTAAGATCACCTCGCTGAGTGTATACGTCAGCTCACCATCCTGAATTTCAACGTTCCCGGCAGACCAATTAAAAAACTCAGCCAATGCCTGTTTATCCTTGACGGCAAAGCCATAAATCATATCTTCCAGCTGAACATCATCGGCATAAAATGACAAAAATAAGGCAAAATCCTGACGCGCCTGATAGGTCGCAATATAATCATTGAGTACTTGTCTGAGCGCACTCGATTCGCGCGCTGACGCTCGGGTATTATCTGTCATGCTACAGCCAGTAACGACTATGGTTACGAGCAATACAAGACAGAGGGTGAGCTGTGTGGTGAATGTGCCGCGCAAATCTGCCTCCGGATATGAGTATTAATCTGAAATGGCCCTCGGATAAGGGCCCCAACATTATATCATACCCGGATAGGATGATCTGTGCCGGCACACAACTAGGCGCCAACTATGCCCAATGGCTGAGCATTTTGCCAGGCTCCGCGGGTAAAGTCAGGAATGGTAACTGACTCACTGCGGTTTGCCACCGACAATGCCGACAAAGGCGAAATCACCGACCAGGCCGCACCATCATAGACATCCTGATCCAGAGGTTCGCCATTTCTCAGACAGTAAATCATCCGCCAGAACATCAAAAAGTCCATGCCACCATGGCCGCCATTGCGTTCGGCTTCTGCGCCCATTTTCAGCCACAGAGGATGATCATACTTAGCGTACCAGGTGCTCATATCCTCGTCCCAGTCATGAAACGATCCGGTGCCACCATGCTCCAGCGCAATACGATTCGGGAAGCCGGCAAATACACCATTGGTCCCCTGGATCAGATTGTGCCGGGAGTACGGGCGCGGCGTTGTGGTATCGTGCTGGATCATAATAGAACGCCCTTTGACAGTTTTAACCAAAGTTGTATTCATATCGCCAGCAACATATCGCCATTGATTACGCTGATGATCCGGTGCAAATTCACGCTGAGCATAGGCAGCCCGGCCTAGTGCAGGAGAACTCATGGAAGTCAGAAAATCGAACCGATCACCCCGGTTAATGTTCATATACTGAGAAACCGGCCCTAAACCATGAGTGGGATAGAGGTTGCCATTACGTTTAGTATGCCACTCTGTGCGCCAGGAGCCGGTTTTATGTTCCAGCTCTTTCATTTGCCAGCGCAACTCATGAATATAGGCGGCTTCACCGTGCAATAGTTCCCCAAACACCCCCTGTCGCACCATATTCAGTACCATCAACTCATCGCGACCATAGTTGACGTTTTCCATCATCATGCAATTTTTCTGGGTCCGCTCTGCGGTATCAACCAGCTGCCACATTTCTTCCACCGTCAGGGCCAGTGGCACTTCAACAAAGGCATGTTTACCACTTTCCATGGTGTCGACTGCCATCGGCGCATGCCAACGCCACGGTGTCGAAATGATAACGATGTCAATATCATCCCGGGCAAGCATTTCCCGATACGCAAACTCGGACCCCTGATATAAAGCCGGGGCCTTCCCCCCTCGCTCTGCCAGATAACTCGCTGAGCGCTGCAGGACTTCTTCGTGCGTATCACATAAGGCAACGATTTCGGCACCTTCAATATGACTCATGCGCTTTACATGGCCATAGCCACGTTGACCCACACCGATAAAACCAACACGAACAAGGTCCATTTTTGGTGCAATCAGTCCAATGACTGATTTCCCCTGGCGTTCGGGCGTGGCCTGAGTCGGGTCTACTTTACTTTGCGCGCAACCTGAAACAACTCCGGCAGCCGCTGCGACACCTGCCGCCTTAAGAAAATCCCGGCGATTTAAATTTGTCATTATTATTGTCCTCGAAGATACTTCTTGTGCACGCTAACGGATTGTATCCGGGGTTGCAAAAGCGTTGCGACAAACAGAGATTTAATCGGTACAAGTGTGTGTCTGGTACAAAAAAAGCGCCTTAAGGCGCTTTTTTTGTGTGAATCTAAAACGATTATAATTCGGCAATAATGGCGTTCAGTTGAGCTTCTTTTGCGACTATATCCTGATAAAGGGCAAATTGGTTTTGCGCACGCTGTAAATTATGCTCTGAATGCTTAGTGGCGAAGTAATTGTCACCATCGAGATAATCGGTCAAAAAACGCAAACCAATCATAAATGGCATCACTTTCGCGCCAAGAATAAAGCTGTGCTTTTCAGTCTCTGTCAGACTGGCCGACAACGGGTCTTTATATCCTTTCACCAGTGCCGCGAAAATTTCTTCACGCACACGCACATTTGCCAGGTTAGTAGAATCTTCCGCTTCAGGAGAGCAGAACGTTCTCACCATGTCGCCAAAGTCATACAACCAATAACCAGGCATACAGGTATCCAGGTCTATCACAGCGCGTGCATCATTTGACTCCGAGCAGAACAACATATTGTTGATCTTGGTATCATTGTGGCAGGCGCGTAGCGGTAATTGCGCCTCAACGTCAAGTACTTCCTGAGCAAGCGAAAATTGCGCTCGGCAAAATGCAATCTCCTCCTCACACAAGGCTGCACGACCCTGAGGGTCCTGGCGGAGTGTTTCTTCAAACTTTTCTATGCGCATCGCTAGGTTGTGGAAATTCGGGATCACATGGTGCAGCTGAGTCGCATCAAAATCATCCAGGGCCGCAGCAAATTGACCAAATGCATTCGCCGCGACTTTCGCCTTCACTTCACTGTCAACCACATCTTCGCTGTAACTGCCACCAATAAACTCCAGTGCACGCCAGACTTCATCTTCAAAGTGAACAAGGTACTCACCGTGAATGGTCGGCACATGGCGAATAATCGCTAACTCATAGCCACCGTCTTTGGCTTTACGTGCTAAGTGCTGCTCAATTTTTCTGGCGTTGGTGACGAGTTGCTCAGGCTCTGGAAAAACACAGGTATTGAGTTTTTGCACAACCAAAGCACGCTGCTTGTTTTTCAGCAACATCGTTGTATTAATATGTCCATTACCGATCGGACGTAGAGAAACAGACTCTCCCTGCAGGCCAAATTGCTGCGATAAGACCTCTGCAATTGCACGATTTTTCATTGTTACCTCATTGCCGCTCTCAATACGATGGCAGGTGATAGGCTCATCCGTGACGTAATTCATATAATAATCCTGAGACACTCTTTAATTCTTCTTTGTAGGTGATACCAAACCAGCGATCAGATGCACTCTGTACTCTGACCTGAAGCAGGCCTTGTTGAATACAACTTTGAATACAATCAGGCAAATAATACTCGCTTTTGACATCGCTGTCATAATTTTCTAGAAACAGGGAAAATCCGGTCTCTAGTTGCGTCAAGAGCGGTTGCGTTATACCCCAACACGTCATCGACGCCAGCGCGGTTTGTGCTAAAGTTGCACGTTTGCCATCCGGAGCTATCCCGGATAACACACCGCTATTTTGTTGAATATCCAGATATTCAACAACTTCAAGCAACTGGCCTTTATGAGTTTGGCATATTCCGCGATTTACGCCACCTTGTTGTGATAAAGTATGCCCCAAAGGATAGCCAACAATCGCCATGTCTTGATGTGTCGACTCAGCGAAATGGCCTACGAGCTGCGTATAAGCGCTTGGCCCATAATAATCATCCGCGGTAATCACAATGGCGTCACCCGGTATCACGGGCTTGGCACATAATAATGCATGCCCCGTTCCCCACGGTTTTTCTCGTAATAACGCTTTGCTGGCAAAACACGATGGTACATTGTCGACGGCTTGCTCAACTAAGTCGACCTCTAGTCCCTTAGGCAGCCGCGGCAAGATCTGTTGCTCAATCAAAGGACGAACCTGGCGGTTAATCACCAGTACAACATGGCGCACGCCAGCTGCATACGCATCCTGAATGCTCAACTCCATAATGGTACAGTTAAAGTCCGGCAGTATCGCTATCTGCTTATTTCCACCAAACCGGGTACCCAAGCCTGCGGCCAGAATCACCAGCGTTGGACTTTTCCCTTGATACATAAACAATGTCCAGCCACTCAAAAATTAAACGGCTAGTGTACATAGCTTCAGCAGAAATTAAAAGCCGTTGTAAAAAGTGAGATAACAGGTACATGATGGGCATGCTGATTCAAGTCAAATAAATGGACTGTAGGGAGTTGATATAATTAATAAAATTAAATTTCTTTTGCGAATAAAGCTGTCGCTCTATTCGCATCATACTCACGTCGACACGGTAAAAGTTCCATATAACGGAACAATTAGCCCTGAAATTTCTGGCACAGGTATTTGCTTTCCAGGAATTCCTGTAAGCCGTCTTTGGCTCCCTCTCTTCCCAGTCCGGATTGCTTCACACCTCCGAATGGCGCAACCGGGTTTGAAATCGCCCCTTCGTTGATCCCAATCATGCCATATTCAAGTGCCATAGACACCCGATGGATTTGCGACACATCCTGAGAGTAAAAGTAAGCCGCCAGCCCTTCATTGACGCTATTTGCCTGACGCACCACGGTGTGTTCATCCGAGAACGCTATGATACTCACAACGGGTGCAAAGATTTCCTGATGATAAATATCCATCTCCTCAGTGATCCCCTGTAGCACGGTTGGAGCCATAAAATGGCCAACACAAGGTGCCCCCTGATAGATCTGTTTAGCACCTCGAGCGAGCGCATCATCAACCAATCGCTGTGCTTTGTCTTTGGCCTTGCGATTGATCAACGGGCCAATATCGGTGTCCTGCGTTAAGCCGTCACCCACAACCAACTGAGCAACTTCATCAACCAATGCTGCTGTAAACGCATCGTGGACATCACGGTGGACAAACACTCGGTTGGCCGCCACGCAGGTCTGCCCGCCATTTCTGAATTTAGCCACCATCAAGCCCGCTACGGCCTCTCGCACGTCAGCACTGGAAAAAACAATGAAAGGCGCATTCCCACCCAGCTCCATGGAGGTACGTTTAACTGTATCCGCACTGAGCGCGAGGAGCTTTTTACCTACCGCAGTCGACCCAGTGAAGGTCAGTTTTCGTACCACCGGACTGGCCAGCAAAGGGGCAACCAGGGCCTTGGCATCATCGGTCACGAGCACCTGAAACGCCGCGTTTTCAAACCCGGCTTCCAATGCCAGTTTTGCCAGTGCAATCGCACTCAATGGGGTTTCTTCAGACGGTTTTAGGATGAACGGACAACCCGCAGCATAAGCTGGCGCCACCTTGCGCGTGATCATGGCCAGGGGGAAGTTCCAGGGTGTGATCCCAAGTACCACACCAACTGGCTGTTTAATGGTCGTGAGCTGGTGAGCCGGGCTATGTGATGGGATCACTTCACCATAGGCGCGCCGAGCTTCCTCAGCAAACCACTGCACAAACCCTGCGGCATATCTGACCTCTGCGACGGCTTCTTTGCGCGGTTTGCCCTGCTCTTTACTCATCAGCTCCGCAAGCGCAGCTTCATTATCCAGAATAAGCTGATACCAACGCATCAGTACCGCAGCACGCTGCTGTGCCGTGCGCTGCTTGAGGATGTCAAAACAGGCCTGCGCCGCATTCAATGCTTGTTCGGCCGCTGTATGATCTGCCATTGAAACCATGGCAATAGGCAACGCATTGGCAGGGTTAATCACCGTTAACTGTTGCTCCGACTGCCAGGGACTGCCATTAATCCAGCTATGCGCTTGTTCAGTGTTATGCGTCATACCTGCGCTCCTTACATAACTGAACAGGGCCGCATTATGCGGCCCTGTGATAACAACGATTAGTGTTCTTCGTTGACGATATTGAGGTTGTATTTGGGTATTTCCACAACCAGATCTTCATCGGCAATTACTGCCTGACAGCCCAGTCGGGATTCCGCTTCCAGACCCCAGGCCTTATCCAGCATGTCATCTTCCAGTTCATCACTCTCTTCAAGCGAATCAAACCCTTCACGAATTACCACGTGGCAAGTTGTACAGGCACATGATTTTTCACAGGCATGAGGAATACTGATGCCATTTTTCAGTGCCACATCCAGTACCGTTTTGCCAGATTCAGCCTCGATGGCTGCGCCTTCCGGACAAAGTTCTTCGTGGGGTAAAAAGATAATCTGTGGCATATTACACCTCGTCTACCGACTGACCTTGCAGTGCGTGTTTAATTGATACATCCATACGGCGTGATGCAAACTCACTGCTTGCCTCGTCCACCTGTTCGATTGCCGCTTTGATCGCTTGTGGATCAGTGGCAGTTAGTCGTGCGTTATCGAGCTCAGCCATCGCATCGCGCAATGCGCTCAGCTCTTGCTCATTGAGTAAGCCACTGTCGGTCGCCAGCGACGCTTCCAGGGCTTCGAGTACGCGCAATGCTTCAACCTGCTGCTCTTTAAGCATACGCGCCTGCATGTCTTCTTTGGCATTACTCATAGAATCTTTCAGCATTTGTGCAACCTGGTCATCGCTCAGGCCAAACGACGGCTTGACCTGGATCTCAGCCTGTACTTCTGTTGATTTTTCCATGGCTGAAACGCTCAGCAGGCCATCCGCATCCACTTTAAATGTGACACGAATATGAGCCGCACCTGCAGCCATAGGGGGAATACCTTTAAGGCTGAACTTAGCCAAAGAGCGACAATCATCAACCAGCTCACGCTCACCCTGCAACACATGCAAAGACATGGCTGTCTGACCATCCTTAAACGTCGTAAACTCCTGTGCACGAGCAACCGGGATAGTGGTATTGCGCGGAATGATCTTCTCAACCAACCCACCCATGGTTTCAAGGCCTAATGACAATGGTAAAACGTCCAGCAATAGCATATCTGAATCAGGTTTATTCCCCACCAGAATATCCGCCTGGATTGCCGCACCTAAGGCCACAACTCGATCCGGGTCAATGGACGTCAATGGCGGCTTAGTAAAGAAGACTTCAACGGCATCGCGGATCACCGGCATACGAGTTGAACCGCCGACCATTACCACTTCCAGTACTTCCTCTTTTTCAACACCGGCGTCTTTCAATGCACGACGACATGAACGCAACGTCTTCTTAACCAGAGCATCTGCCAGTTCGGCAAACTGATCACGGGTAATGGTTACGGTAAATTCCTGATCACGAACAGGAAGCTTCACGTTCACCGTTTCATAGCTGGTCAGTGCTTCTTTGCAGGCCTTCGCTTTGTTCATAAACAAACGCAGTTCTTTAGCAGACAGGTCTGTCAGCCCGGTTTGCTGTTGAAAAACAGTGACCAAAAGCGCATCAAAATCATCGCCGCCCAGGCTTGAATCACCGCCCGTTGCCAGCACTTCAAAGACCCCTTTGTTCAGGCGCAAAATGGAAATATCAAAGGTACCGCCACCTAAATCATAAACCGCAATGATCCCTTCCTGGCCTGAGTCCAGACCATACGCCACAGCCGCTGCCGTGGGCTCATTAAGCAAACGCAGTACTTTCAAACCGGCAATTTCTGCAGCGTCTTTGGTACTTTGACGCTGCGCATCATCGAAGTAGGCAGGCACAGTGATCACTGCACCCATTACGTCTTCCCCAGCGAAACTCTCAACGGCGCGCTGATGAAGGGATTTTAGTATCTCAGCTGATGCCTGCACCGGGCTGATTGGCCCTGCACTGGTCTGAACCGCCAGACTGCCCTGATGCTCAACAAAGGTGTAAGGCAGCTGACCATAACTGTTAGTAATGTCTTGCGCCGTTTTACCTAAAAAGCGTTTCACTGAGATCAGGGTGTTTTCCGGGTCCAGAGCAGCTTCCTGCTGTGCCGTCTGGCCGACGCTGATCTGCTCACCATGGTAACGAACGACCGATGGCAACATCGCATCGCCGTTGAGGTCACTAAGGGTTCTGGCCTCGCCACTTTGAACCGTAGCAACCAAAGAGTTAGTGGTGCCCAGGTCGATCCCGATGGCCAGTTTATGTTCATGAGGTGCCGCGCTCTGCCCCGGCTCAGCAATTTGCAATAATGCCATAATGCTCTTTCACTTTGGTGAAGCTGGTTGTTGCTGTACTAAGCAACAACGCATGAATCAGTCGAATAGGCTGTCTTCTATCCGAGATAGCTCGTCTTTCAACTTATAAACAAACTTGAGTTTGCGAATATGATCCGCCGCGCGCTGCAAGGCCGCTTCGTCTTGACTAACCAACAGCTCACCCAGACCTGCACTGTATTGCTGCTCCAATTGTCTGGCTTGCGCTTCAAAGGACTCGATTTCTGCTTCTGGGTCGGTACTGTGTGCAATATCCTCCAGTGCCTCACGCAGCTCCATTTGCTGCATCAAAAACGCCGGATCTTGCAAGGTTTGTTGCTCAGCACGAATATCCACACCACGCTCGCTCAACATGTATTCAGCGCGCTTTACTGGGTGTTTCAGTACCGCCAGAGCATCATTGATCTCAGCCGTTTTTTGCACCGCCAACAGTTTTTCTCGTTCACCCAGGTGGGCAAACTTATCGGGGTGAACGGCACGTTGCAGATCTAAATAACGCTGGTTTAAAGCTGCCAGGTCAACCTGATAGCTGACCGGTAAATCGAATAAGTCAAAATATCGCATACGCATCCAATACAGCAAAGCCCTACCAAGGCAGGGCTTTAGAGTTGTTAGTCACAAAAGAGATTATACGGTGAAACTTTCGCCGCAGCCACACTCGTCCTTTTGATTCGGGTTAATGAACTTAAACCCTTCGTTCAAACCTTCTTTCGTGTAGTCCAGCTCAGTGCCGTCGATATAAACCAGACTCTTAGCATCGACGATGATTTTGACGCCCCTTTCTTCAAAAACCTCATCGCCTTCGTCCAGTTCATCCACAAACTCAAGTACATAGGCAAGACCTGAACAGCCGGTCGTTTTAATGCCGACTCTCAGCCCAATGCCTTTACCACGGTTGGCCAAAAAAGTCTGTACTCGGCCTGCTGCCGACTCTGTCAGTGTCACTGCCATAGTTATCTCTTACTTCGCCTGTTTACTCTTGTAGTCTGCAATTGCAGCCTGAATTGCGTCTTCTGCCAGAATTGAGCAGTGGATTTTCACTGGCGGTAATTCTAGTTCAGCACTGATATCGGTGTTTTTGATTTCACCTGCTTCATCAAGTGTTTTACCTTTCACCCACTCAGTAACCAGCGACGATGATGCGATAGCACTACCACAGCCGTACGTTTTGAACTTTGCATCTTCGATGATACCTTCACCTGATACTTTGATCTGTAGCTTCATCACGTCGCCACATGCTGGTGCGCCAACCATACCCGTTGCGACACTCGGATCATTCTTGTCTAATGAACCAACGTTACGTGGGTTTTCCACGTGATCAATTACTTTGTTACTGTACGCCATAATTCTTTCCTCACTACCTGCCTATAGTATTAACTTGCTATACACGGATTTGCTTAATGGTGTGCCCATTCAACTGCATCTAAGTCAACGCCATCTTTGAACATTTCCCACAGCGGTGACATCTCACGCAAACGACCAATCGAGTCTTTGATGAGCTTAACGGTATAATCGATTTCTTCTTCAGTGGTAAAACGACCGATGCTGAAGCGGATTGAGCTGTGTGCCAGTTCATCGTTGCGGCCCAGTGCACGCAATACGTAAGACGGCTCCAGGCTCGCTGATGTACATGCTGAACCCGATGACACGGCAATGTCTTTAACCGCCATCAACAGTGACTCACCTTCAACAAAGTTGAAGCTCAGGTTGACAATACCTGGCACTGACTGGTCAATAGCACCATTGAAATACACTTCTTCCATATCCATCACGCCGTCCAGCAGACGCTTGCGCAGCGTGCTGATGTGGGCATGATCTTTTTCGAAATCTTCTTTGGCCACACGGAAAGCAGAGCCCATGCCCACGATTTGGTGGGTTGCCAGTGTACCTGAACGCATACCACGCTCATGACCACCACCGTGCATTTGCGCTTCAAGGCGTGCACGCGGCTTACGGCGGACATACAGTGCGCCAATCCCTTTAGGGCCATATACTTTGTGGCCAGAGAAAGACATAAAGTCGACTTTCAGCTGTTGCAGGTCGATCTGTACTTTACCGGCACTTTGCGCAGCATCCACATGGAACATAATTTTGCGCTCACGACACATCTCACCGATGGTGGCGATATCCTGAATCACACCCAGCTCATTGTTTACGTGCATAATGCTGATCAAAATGGTGTCTTCGCGAATTGCGGCTTCCAGCTTTTTCAGATCCAGCAAACCGTTTTCTTCGACTTCCATATACGTAACTTCGAAGCCCTGACGCTCTAATTCACGACAGGTATCCAGCACAGCTTTGTGCTCGGTTTTTACGGTAATTACGTGCTTGCCTTTCTTTTGATAGAAATTAGCCGCGCCTTTGATTGCCAGGTTGTTTGATTCGGTAGCCCCTGAAGTGAAAACAATTTCACGCGGATCAGCGTTGATCAAATCAGCGATATCGTTACGCGCCTGGTCAATCAGCTCTTCTGCCTGCCACCCAAAACGGTGCGAACGTGAGGCTGGATTACCAAAATTACCATCCATAGTCAGGCACTGCATCATCTCGTCTGCAACACGCTGATCAACCGGAGTGGTCGCTGCATAATCTAAATATATCGGTAATTTCATTTCTTTCTCCGCTAGACGCCAGTTTACAGCTGGCAACTCACTTGAATATTCTCTAATTGCTTCATTGCACTGTTAACCCCATTATCCTGACGCGTTGCAACAGACTGCACGTCGGAATTAGCGACTAACTCGGCGAGGGAAATACTGTTTAAAAACTCTTCAATGCGCATACTTAAGTCTGACCACAATGTATGAGTAAGACAGCGCATACCACTTTGGCAGCCGCCACCTTCACCATGACATCGAGTCGCATCTACGGATTCATCGACCGCGGCGATCACATCGCCAACGGAAATAGTATGCGCGTCGCGGCCCAGCAAGTAGCCGCCACCCGGTCCGCGAACAGAGCTCACTAAGCCATGTTTACGCAAACGGGCAAATAATTGTTCCAGGTATGACAGAGATATTTCCTGACGTTCGGAAATATCCGCCAGAGGCACGGGCCCAATATTTGCGTGTAGTGCGACGTCCAGCATCGCTGTCACTGCATATCTGCCTTTTGAAGTCAGTTTCATGCGTGCCCCCAGAAAAGTTATCAAGGCGCAAATTGTAATTACCTGACTAAGATAGTCAAGTATTAACCAACAACCAATCGCCCTGTGCTATGCGGATAACACGTAGGTAGGTACTTACCTAGCGTGTTCAATCTGCGCTTATCATAATACCCGACTAATTTCCTCAGGTATTATGGACATTGTAATTACCTGAGTATTTTAGTCAAGTATTTACGTATGAGATTATTTCAGCGCTTTGGTATATCTCATACCAAAACGCTAACCCCATCATTTTATTGATTTATTAATTGAGCTTAAAATACCGCGCAGGATGTTGAGCTCCTGATCTTCCGGACGAGCACGGTTAAACAGGCGTTTTAGCTTGGTCATGACCATGCCCGGGTGCTGCTTTATGATAAAACCGGTGTCGTTCAGAGTGGACTCAAGATGCTCATAGAACAGTTCCATTTGCTGCGAAGTGGGATATTGCGCGTCGTCCAGCTCAACTGGCTGCTCCTGACGATCCAGATAGGTCATACGGGTTTCATAGGCCAGCGTTTGCACCGCCATAGCCAGATTCAGCGAGCTGTACTCCGGGTTTGCAGGAATACACACGTGGTAATTACACAATTGCAGCTCTTCGTTGGTAAGACCGCTGTTTTCACGGCCAAACACCAATGCAACCGGGGTTTGCTCAGCACCATCTACCAGCTTTTGAGCACACTCACGCGGGCCAACCATAGGCCAGGATAAAGTACGAGAACGCGCACTGGTACCTATGGTTAAGGCACAATCAGCAATGGCGTCTTCGAGCTTCTCAACCTGAACCGCATTGCCCAGCACGTCAGTTGCACCGGCCGCCAGAGCGCTGGCATGGCTGTCTACCTCACACGCTGGATCCACCAAATAGAGTTTCGATAACCCCATGGTTTTCATCGCGCGTGCAACCGAGCCGATATTGCCTGAATGGGAGGTATTTACCAATACAATGCGAATGTCTTCTAATGCCATGTCTTATGCCTCAGGAAAAAATAATGGCGGAGTTTAGCACAAACGCGAATTCGCCAGATAGTAAAATCCGGACCAGACGCACCTGAATAGCAAAGAGCCAGCCTAAGTGAAAACCCCGGCACACTGTCTACCTCACCTAAACTGGCTGAATTTAAATCACTTTCTCAATCTGGTTAAAAAAAGCACACTTTTTTTGACTAAGGGTTATTTACTTTGCAGCAAAAATCGCTAGAATACGCCGGCTCGAAATTTTTAGTTCTTTTACAATTCAAAGGTAATGCTATGCATCCAATGTTAAACATTGCGGTACGCGCTGCGCGTAACGCGGGTAAGGTGATTCTACGTGCTTGTGAAAACATGTCTCAGGTTGAGACTTCACAAAAAGGTTCAAACGACTTCGTAACAAACGTAGATAAAGAAGCGGAACTGGTTATCCGCGACACAATTTTGAAAGCCTACCCGGAGCATGCAATTGTCGGTGAAGAGCTTGGCCACACAGATGGCAAGCAAGCCGATTACCTTTGGGTTATTGACCCGCTTGATGGCACCACTAACTTCATCAAGGGCATTCCACACTTTGCTATTTCTATCGCGCTGAAAGTAAAAGGCCGCGTTGAACAAGCTGTTGTATACGATCCAATCCGTGATGAGCTGTTTACAGCATCTCGCGGTCAGGGTGCACAATTGAACAGCAAACGTATTCGCGTTACTAAGAGTACTGAACTAGCAGGTTCTGTGCTGGCAACAGGCTTTCCGTTCAAACAAAAGCATCACCTGGACGCTTACACTGAAACCTTTAAAGCGCTGTTTATTCAAACCACCGATATCCGTCGCGCTGGCTCTGCGGCGTTGGACATGGCCTATGTTGCTGCGGGTCGTATCGATGGTTTCTACGAGATCGGTCTTAAGCCTTGGGACACAGCTGCGGGTGAACTACTGGTTAAAGAAGCCGGCGGCATGCTGATGGACTTCGCTGGCGGTGCCAACTATAACAACAGTGGAAACATTGTGTGTGGTGCCCCTAAACTGTGCCAGGCGATTGTAAAAGAAATTCGTCCAGTCCTGACTGAGTCACTACTTAAGTAAGCTGGACGAAAAAATTAAAAAACCCAAACATGTGTTTGGGTTTTTTTATGTCTGAAATTAAACCTGAATTACTTAATTTCAACGCGGGCTGAGCGCATCACCACTTCATCATTCAGTTCAATGCCGATCCCCGGCGCTTCAGACACCTTAAACACGCCTTTTTCTGGCTGAGGGTCCTGAAGACACAACTCACGATTCCACTTTTTAATCGCATAAGTATGATGTTCATGGATCAGGAAGTTAGGAATGGCCGTTTCCAGATGTAATGAGGCAGCCGTTGCGACGGGTCCGCCACAAACGTGCGCCTGAATGCGAATATCAAAAATATCGGCGTAATCACAAACCTTTTTGGTCTCAGTAAAACCACCACATAAACCAATATCCGGCTGCAATACATCAATACTCTGATCTTCAAAGTAAGGACGAACATCCCAGCGATTATACAAACGCTCACCACCGGCAATCGGTACTGCAGTTTTGTTGGCAACCTTGGCATGCAGAGAGTGGTTCAGGTAATTGACTGGTTCTTCGTAATACATACAGTCAAATTCTTCTGCAATTTCTGCAATTTGAATTGCGGACGTGGCACCAGGCAGACTGTGGCATTCGAAAATGATATCCACTTCATCGCCCACGGCCTCGCGGATCGCCTGCATACGTGCCCGATACAGCTTCATTTCGCCGCGCGAGATCAATTTAGTACGGTCGTAATATGTATTGCCGTCTTTGTCGTACATAATAGGGTCGACTTTGACTGCATCATAACCCTCAGCCAGCGCTTTGTGTGCTGCCTCAGCATATTCGTGAGGCTGTACCAATGCTTTAAATTCACTGTCCCAGTCAAACTGCAATTGCGACGCGTAAGTACGCAGCTCATCATTCACTTTACCGCCCAGCAGCTGATATACCGGCAGGTTCAATGCTTTGCCTTTAATGTCCCACAAGGCAGTATCAATGGCACTCATGGCTGCATACACCACAGGTCCACCACCTAAGCCCCAGAAGCTCTCACGCAACATGCGAGCCCACAACATTTCGGTCTGGAATGGGTCATGACCAATTAAAAATGCTTCTGCCATTTCTTTGATCATGGCTGCAGCGGCACTGTGTCCCAGGTCGTAGGCCAGGCCCGCTTCACCCACACCAGAAATTCCTTCATCCGTATGGATGCGAACAAAAACCGGGGTCCAGGCAGGTCTGTCCGGACAGTGAATATCAAACACTTCGACGCGATTAACTTTCATTTTGACTCCTATTCGGCAAAGCCAGGATCCAGGCGGTATGCCTTTCTCAACATGGCGGGCCAGGCTAATTGGCCACCGGTGCTACCACTGTGCACCACTTTTGCCTGATTATAAATATTGTCCTGAATGGGCTGCGGTACTTCAATCGCCGGACGACCCGTTGCCTGGATCGCGACCTGGATCTCACAGGCACGTTGCAGATCATAAAAACGCATGAAGGCATCACCGACCGTCGGTCCCACCGTTAACCCCCCATGGTTAACCAAGAGCATGTGGTTGGTGGTGCCCAGGTCATTCTGCAACCGCGCTTTTTCAGCCTCATTCACGGCCAGGCCTTCATATTCGTGATAAGACAACGAAGGCAGCGAAAACATGCTGTGCTGACTGAGTGGCAACAGGCCCCCTTCCAGACTCGCAACGGCAATGGTTTCTTTGGTGTGCAGATGGATCACACAATGGGCATCTTCTCGTACTTCATGAATGGCACTGTGAATGGTAAAGCCGGCCGGGTTTATTTCAAAAGGCGTGTCGTCCAGAATGGTGCCTTGCAGGTCCACTTTCACCAGATTAGAAGCGGTAACCTCATCAAAACTCAGCCCAAATGCATTAACCAGATAGTGATCTGTGCCTGGTAAACGGGCAGACATGTGTGTATAGATCAAGTCGCCCCAGCGAAAATGCTCCACAAGACGATAGCACGCCGCCAGATCAACACGCAGTCGCCACTCTTGCTCACTGACTTTGTCTTTAAGATTGAGTTTCGGCAATTCAAACATGGCTGTTCCTTTTGTTATAAAGCCCAATGTAATTTGGATGTATAGAAGTCTAAAACACTCACCTCCGGGATGCAATGATTCAATCCGGGAGAAAGCATAATCGTCGATGTGGATCAAAAAACCACCGGCAAGCGGTGGTTTTTTTTAATGTTGCCAGCCTACTATAGTTTAGACAGGTAATCGGCAATGGCTTCCAGCTCTGCATCAGACACGTTCGCAGTCATGGCTTTCATGGCTGCTGACATGCCATTGCTACGCGCGCCAGATTTAATGTCTTTCATCTGAGCCAGCAAATATTCTTTATTCTGCCCGGCCAGTTTAGGATACAAAGGCATGATAGGTGCTTTACCTTCTGCGCCATGACAGGTCTGACACATCTTCGCCGTGTACAAAGCCTTACCATCGGCAGCACTGGCTGTACCGGCAGAAAGCGCAGCAACGGCCAGGCCACTGGCTAACATTAATTGTTTCATCTTGCTCATATCTTTTCTCTTCTAATATAACGGATCAATTCAAGTGTAGTCTATGCCGCACTGTTATCCATACGCCGATGACGGTGAGCATATGGGTGCAGCCAGGGTACCTACCAAATCAGATCATCAGGCACTTCGAAGTCTGCATAAGGATCGTCTTCGTCCTTATCACTCTGGCCATCTTCCACGTGGAAGACAATGTACTTTTCATCGACTTCGGCAATCTTACGAGCCGGTTCATCCTGTAACACGTAGAACTGGCCTTCAAGTACGCATATCGCCAGTCGGCCTTTCGCCAAAGCTTGCTGCGTCTGGGCATTCACGTCCAGCTCTTTAACTTTGCTTTCATAAGTAAAGTTAAAGGTCACGTTGCCACGAATTTCTTCCTGGTTATGGTGTTCCAGAATTTGCTTAACCCGGGCTACCTGTTCACGCTCTTTTAGCTCAGCCTGCTTAGCCTTATTCTGCTCTTCGGCTTTTTGCTGTTGTGCCTGTTTGGTTTGCTCAATGTGTTTTTGCAGATCGCTGACGTCGCTGGTTGCACCTTTCTTTTTCTTTTTCTTCTGAGATTTGCGCTTTTCACTCTTCGCAATTTTCGCTTTGTGCTCGGTGGTCAGGCCCGCTTTCAAAAGTTGATCTTGTAGAGATCCCATAATGCCACTCCATAAATCTAGACTGACGCTATTTTAACGCAGTAGACGAATTTGACCACTGCTGCTGGCCGATACGGAAGAAAAATTTTATTAGCCAAAAATCTAGCAGAGTCTGAACTAAAAAATATGATTTACCGCAAGTTTTCTCTAATTGGCTTCGCAATTCCATTGTCTGACAGGCATAATTTGAGCGCTATTTGGTCATTGTGGATGCGTTATGTCTCTGCCGCACTTGTTGTTGTGCTCCGTCGCCATTTTTTGCGTTTTGTACGCACCCCAGCCGTTATTGTCGGTGTTTGCACACCAGTATCAGATAACACCAGCAAAATCTGGCATGCTTATGTCAGTGACTATGCTGCCGCTGGCGATTGCGCCCATATGCTACGGGTTATTATTTACGAAACGTAATCCACTGAAGATCATCAAAGTCGTGATGTTGCTGCTGGCACTGTGTTGCGTTGGGTTTGCGCTCAGCGGGCACTTTCAGTGGATGCTTGCAATACGCTTTGCTGAAGGGTTGCTACTCCCGGCTGCACTGACCGCCATGACAGGATACCTGGGACGTACCTATCAACACACCCAGCTCAAACGCACGATGAGCTGGTACATTGGCAGCACCATAGTTGGCGGCTATCTGGGTCGTACACTGGCTGCCAACTTTGCCGTGTGGTTCAACTGGCAAAGCTTTTATCTGCTCAATGCTGTGATGCTTGTGTTGCTGGCATGGAGGATCAATCCAACGCGTGCTCAGGCGGTGAGTAGTCAGGCAAATCATCCACTGGCTTATCTCAAGCCCTTGAAACAGGCAAATCTGTTGAGCCTCTATGGCGCGGTATTTTGTATGTTTTTTTGCTTTGCAGCGCTGCTCAACTATCTGCCTTTCATTCTCAGCAATGACTATCAGATAAGCGACCCTCGCCTGATTGGATGGGTTTATACGGGGTATCTGATCGGCGCGTGTTTGTCTTTGTCGACCCCACTGCTCAGTAAGTTATCGACCAGTATGTGGCAGATCCTCAGTGGCCTGTTTGCTTTGTACTGCCTGACCATTTTGGGCATGCTGTGGCATCACTTTTGGCTGTTTCTAGTGCTGTTTACTGTGTTTTGCGCCTGCATGTTTATGATCCATGCCAGTGCAGCTCCCCTGGCTAATCAACTCAGTAAAGCCGAAGCCACGGTAACCAATGGTGCCTACGTGTCTTTTTACTATTGTGGCGGCGCGCTGGGCTCTTATCTGCCAGGCATCATTTACCAGCGCTGGGGGCTGGTTTATTTTCTGCTTACGTTGCTGTTTGTGTGTAGCGGCGGTTTGCTGCTGGTGTGGCGGAATTACTGCCAAACAGAGCCGGAAAAAGCGAGCCTGATACACAAATCGTCGTAGCCTGGGTCACACTGTCACGACTCGCTCTGGCACGGTCAGCCACACAGGTTGATGACCAGTATGCTGCCAGAAACGCGTTAAATCAGCTAAAGACAGCACCCAGGTTTTGTCATTTTCGAAAGGATGACATTGCCACAGTACCGCGTCACTCAGCGCCTCATCCAGCCATAGCTGGACTTGCTGCTCTGGGTCATTGGCAACCGCCAGCGCAGAGACACAGCCTGGTTTTATCCCTAAATATTGCTGCAGCCGACTATCAGAAGCAAACCCGATCCGGGATAAATCTTGTTGTTTAGACAAAGCCTTAAGGTCAATTTGTTTATCTGCTGTGGTGATCAACAAAATATGTTGTCGGCCATAATTGTCGCGTAAAAAGAGGTTTTTCAGGCGTGTGCCGCTGCGTTCAAGGGCCAATTTATCAGCATCCTGACAGGTTGCCAGAGGGGGATGCTGATAAGCCTGGTAAATGATGTCCAACTTATGAAGCAACGCCGCCAATTGAGAGACTGTCAGCGTGCTCATTGACAAATACCACGTAACTGCACGCTGCGGTCGCGCCAAAACACCTGCTCTATCTTGTAGCCGGACTCACAGTAACGGGCATCACTGAGTGCTTTTTTAAGCCTGACAACCGCTTCGTCTTCCAGTTTGAGTTTCATCTCAGACGAGTCTTCGACTCTTTGCTGATCCGCGAAGCGCTTTAAATCACGTCGGGATACCGGCTTACTGGTATCCAAATTCATTTGCGGGGTGGCTTTAACAGTGACGACAAACGCAAACTCGTCCTGCCCTTTCGCATTAACGCGTTGATGTAGTTGTTGACTTTCGACTTCCAGAAGTGGCCCCTCTGGCTTACTGCTACAAGCACTGAGCAGTAGTACGGCGCCAAGCAGTAGACTCGCACGTATCATAAATTTCTCTGTATTTTTTGCCCAGTGTATCAAAGCAACGCGGTTATTTGGCAAGTTTTTTATGACCAAGACTTGACGCTGAGTAGCGAAATGTTTTAAATTCTCACCGTCAAATCGACACCGGAAGTGGGGCTATAGCTCAGCTGGGAGAGCGCCTGCCTTGCACGCAGGAGGTCAGCAGTTCGATCCTGCTTAGCTCCACCACTTTCCGCCTTTCTTTTATGTCTCTCTTTATCTTTAATCTGTTTGTTATCAGCAAATTAAACTGTGTACTGGGTCATCCTTGAACCCATAAAAATCAATTTCTGATCTGGCCGTCGCCATTCACCAGGTATTTTTCAGTCGTCAGTGATTCCAGTCCCATCGGACCATAGGCATGCAATTTTGTTGTTGCAATACCGATTTCAGCGCCCAACCCAAGCTGACCGCCATCGCTGAACCGTGATGAAGCATTCACCATGACCACCGAAGCATCAACGCTGCGCTGAAATAAGTCCGCAGTCTGCCTATCCTGCGTACAGATCACTTCGGTGTGATGACTGCCAAAGCGGTCGATGTGTGCCACAGCCGCCCTGAAATCAGCCACTTGTTTAATGGCAATCTCCAGGCTCAGGTACTCTTCACCAAACTCATCATCCGCTAGCACTGTAGCATTGTCGAAGTAGCCGGCACTCGCCTGATCAGCATTGATCTTAACACCGCGCTGCTGCAAAGCCTCTGCGGCTTGTGGTAAAAACTGCTCAGCAATGTCCTGATGGACAATCAGCCCCTCAAGTGCGTTACACACGCCGGTGCGCTGGGTTTTACCGTTAAGTAGCAATTGCAGCGCCTTATCAAGATCCGCATCCTTATCGACATACAAATGACATACCCCTTTAAAATGCTGGATCACTGGCACAGTACTGTTTTGAGTCACAAACTGGATCAGGCCTTCACCACCGCGTGGGATGATCAGGTCAATGTAGTCTTTTTGCTGCATCAGCTCCATCATCAGGCTGCGGTCCGGATCGGGTATCACACTAATCAAAGCCTTAGGCAGATCATGAGCCTCCAGCACGGTATGTAACACAGAGGCAATGGCAAGCGAGCTTTGCAGTGCCTCTTTACCACCACGTAGGATCACCCCATTGCCCGATTTAAAGCACAAAGCACCGGCATCTGCTGTCACGTTTGGACGAGCTTCATAAATCATACAAACGACGCCAAGAGGCACCCGCATTTTCCTGATCTCAATGCCATTGGGTCGTGAGCCTAAATCACGCACTGTACCAACCGGATCGGGTAACTCAATAATGGTTTCAATTCCCTGTGCCATATCTTCAATACGCTCTGGCGTGAGTGTCAGGCGATCAACCATGGCAGCTGGCAACTGATTATCACGTGCCGCCGCCAAGTCCTGTTGGTTAGCATCAATGATTGCATCCATATTGGCTCTGAGCGCGCCCGCCATACCACGCAATACCGCGTCTTTTTGGGTGCTGGATAATAGCGCCAGAGTTTTCGCCGCCTGTGCGGCATTATGTGCAATGTCTGTAATTAAGCTCATGAATTTCTTTCCTCAAATACGGCAATATCATTTTGTGAGATAACAGGCCCGATACTATTCTGAACCTGTTCGGTCACTATGTCTTTATCCTGCTGGGCAATAAAATTAAGCAAACAGCTGCTGTAATTACAGTTTGCTTTTGCCAGCTTCTGACCATCTTCGCTCCTGACCAGTACGGTTTCTCCCGCTGAAAAGTCACCATTGACAGCAACGATATCATCACAGCTCAGTGCATCAAACTGGCCGGATTCAACAATCAATTCTCCCTGCTCTGACGCGGTGTGTGTCATCCAATGCAGCGCTTCTTGCATCGGTGTGTCATAAGGCAGAAAACGCGTTCCCGGATTAGCACCATTGAGTAATTCGGTGAAGGTATCTTCGTTAAACCCGTTTACGATATAAGTGACAATACCGTGAGAGGTGGCTTTTTCCGCCGCCTGTAACTTAGTTTTCATGCCTCCGGTGCCAACACTGCTGGTCGGGCCGCCCGTCATTGCATAGATCTCCGGGGTGAGTTCACCCACCGTATCTAACAACCTGGCATCCGCGTTTTTATTCGGATCTTTGTCATACAAGCCATTCACATCTGAACAAATGATCAGGCAGTCTGCATCTGCTGCCGCTGCAACCATGGCTGACAAATTGTCGTTATCACCAACCTTTAAATCATCTGTTGTCACCGCATCATTCTCGTTGATAATAGGCAAGATCCCTTGCTCCAGTAAAGTGAACAATGTTTCACGAATACTGTTGTATCGGTCACGGTCTCGTAAATCACCATGGGTTAGCAATAACTGGGCTGAAGGAAAGTCAAAAAAACGCTCCCAGGTCGAGATCATTTCAGTCTGCCCCGCTGCTGCCATGGCCTTTTTTACCGCCACCGAACTTTTATCTTTGTTCTTAAACAAATGCGACCCTGCGGCCACGGCGCCGGATGACACCAGTAGCACTTCTTTGCCTTTGGCACGGCACTGAACGATGAACTGAGCAATGTTCAGCAGGTAACGAGAGCGACAGCCATCCTGCTCTGGCGCAATTAACGCACTGCCGATTTTTATCACGATGCGTTGAGATGTTTCAATTGACATGTTTTTTCCGTTTTACATTATCCTCATGCGCGCAGCACCCTGGTTGATACTACAACACCTCTTTGTCAGCTTACGCGACCACAAAAGATAAGATAACAACGGCTTCGAAATACCCACTCACACAAATACAGCATACATTTCGAAACGGCAAACAGACAGACCTCTGACATGCACGCACTGAACTATTCAGTACTAACAAGCAACTGTGGCTGCGAAAACTAAGAAAGATTGATTGTGACCTGAGAGACATGCTCTGCTGGTCGAGCCGTTTTTTGCAGGCTCACCATGGTTTGGTGTGGCAAAAAAGGCCTGATCGCAATGAATAATTGCGCACATGGGTAGATAGATTGATGATGGGCACGCAGCCCGCTCGAATAAACGCTTATTACCATAACGCGGATCCAGTTCAAATTGCAACCCTAGCAGATATAGGCGGTTTATAGTCGCCATAAGTACAATTGATAGTCTATAAATATCACCATATTATGACCAAAAATCAGCATCATTTATTGAATGGACACACTGTAAAAAAGTCATGCTTGTTGCTAGTTCGAGCAGAACTAACACTTTATTTGTTGTTTGACTGTGCTATAACCAAGCAAACACTATAATTACATTTACCCCAACTTGTGGGAGCAGCTATGTCAGCTATTTATATTGCCGGGATTGCATTATTTTCTGTTTTAGCCCAATGGCTTGCCTGGGTTTGTCGGGTACCGGCTATTTTGTTTTTACTACTTACGGGTCTGTTACTTGGCCCTATATCTGGTCAGCTTCAACCGGATCAACTGCTGGGCGATCTACTGTTTCCTGTGGTCTCCCTGTCTGTTGCCATTATCTTATTTGAAGGGGCATTGACGTTACACTTTCACGAGCTTAAAGGAATTGGCAAAGTCGTCAGAAATTTATGCTCGATAGGGATGCTCACCACATTTATCATTCTCACCGCCAGCGCTATCTGGCTGTTAGAACTGGACTGGCGAGTGGCAGCAGTACTGGGCGCGGTATTGGTGGTTACAGGCCCAACAGTAATAGCCCCCATGCTCAACGCCATGCGGCCACAAAAAGACATTGATCGGATCCTGCGCTGGGAAGGCATTGTTATCGACCCCATAGGCGCATTGTTCGCCGTTTTGGTGTTCGAGGCGGTGAACCAGGTGGGAGAAGCTGCCGTGTTCAGCCATACCATACTGGCGCTGTTTTCAACGCTGGGTGTGGGGACCTCTGTGGGGATTGTGGCAGGCTGGCTTACGACGACTATCATTCGGCGCGAGTGGCTCCCCTATGAGCTGCATAAGTTTGGTATTCTGGCATTGGTGCTGTTCAGCTTTACCCTGGCCAATCACCTGAGCCACGAATCCGGCCTGCTGGCCGTGACCATTTTTGGCATTTGGCTTGCCAATCAGGACGACCTGGAAATCGATTCGGTGCTTGAGTTCAAAGAAGATTTATCCATGATCCTAATCTCGAGTCTGTTCATTCTGCTCGCTGCACGGCTGCAACTGGAAGACCTCATGCTGCTTGATAGCGACGTGTTCATCTTTCTGGCTATTGTGCTGTTTGTCGCCCGCCCCCTGAGTATTGCTGTATCAACCTTTGGTAGTGATCTGCCACTGCGTTCCCGACTGATACTTGCCTGGATCGCGCCACGCGGCATTGTTGCTGCGGCGGTCGGCTCCGTATTCGCATTGAGTATGATGCAATCAGGTTATCCCGACGCCAACAAAATGGTGCCATTGATCTTTATGGTGATCATTGTCACGGTGATCTTACAAAGCCTGACAGCGACCCCTCTGGCACGCCTGCTCAAAGTTCGCCAGCCCGCGCCCAACACCTTATTACTCATAGGTGCGAATCACGTATCACGCGCCATCGCCAAAGGGCTCACAGAGCAAAATGTCGATGTTTACCTGTCAGATCCGGCGTGGGAAAACTGTAAAATGGCACGGATGGACGGACTGCCCTGTTACTACGGTAACCCGCAATCCGAGCACGCGGAGCGTTACCTGCCCTTAACCAGCCTGAAATCAGTGATGGCGCTTTCTCCCAACCGACATCATAATGCGCTTGGTGTGCAATATTTCTCGCATCTGCTGGGCGAGCAGAATGTATTTTCTCTCAAATCCTCAACCAACCATGCCAAAGCAAATAAAGACAGTGCCACTTTCTTATCGCGTCAATTGCTGTTTGGCGATGAAGGTAACTATGCCAAATTAAGCAGCATGATGGCCAAAGGCGGCAAAGTCAGCGCAACCAGGCTGTCAGAAGAGTTCACCTGGTCGCAATATCAGGAAGTAAACAAAGAAGCCATTCCCCTGTTTATCATTGGAGAAGCCGGCAAAAACGACGATGGTTTGCCCGTGCGGCCATTTACACCAGATATGAAAAACGCACCAGGCAGCGGGGAGCGCGTTCTGGCACTGCAACCGCCTAAGCTGTCAGTACTCAGAGATCCGGCGCAAAAAGAAGCGCCTATAGGAGAAAAACTCGGCGACTAAGGCGCTTCAGCTTTACATAGGTAGCCGGGCACGCTTTACCACGCTGTCCGGCATTTTCTGCGCCAGCAACGCCAGGGCGGTTTCAATGCGCTTATGCAGCTTTTTATCGGCAACGGCCGCATGGAATAGCCAGCGATAAGCATCCTCATAATCCCTTGGGCTGCCATAGCCTTTATTAAACAAGTCGACCAGACGTAACTGGGCTTTCAAATTGCCCAACACGGACGCTTCACGCAAATAAGTGACAGCCATACGCTTATCCATCTGCACCAGTTTGCCCAGGTCATAATAGCGGCCAAGTTGCTCCAGCGCCGGTGCTAACCCCTGTTCAGCAGCCTTACGCATATAATATAAGCCAAGTTCCACATTGCGCTCTACACAGACCGCGTAGGCCAGCATATCGCCATACAGAAACTGGTAGGAGGGCAGCGCCATTATTTCGGCGCGGGCTTCAATATCCTGAACCAGCTGACATTCATCGTCTTTCACGCGCTTCAGATGGGCATTACGGCCGATCAATTCCAGTAACTCTGCCTGACTGTATAAGGGGACAGCCTCTATCGCCTCTTCACTTTTAGAGCCTGGGCTAACAAGTAAGCAAGTGCTTACAATTAGCGCAGATATCATGCTTAGTTGCTTGTTCATATTCAATACGTACCAATGACACATTGAGATTAATTATACAATAAATGTGCCACAGCGCAGGCTTGGAAGATATGATGTGGTATTGCAGACATAAAAAAAGCTGCCGTAGCAGCTTTTTTTATTTTTAATGCTTATTCGCCGAATGGGTTGCGAACAATCATAGTTTCAACGCGGTCCGGGCCGGTTGAAATGATGTCGATTGGTACACCAGTCAGTTCCTCAAGGCGCTTGATGTAGTTAACAGCGGCTTCTGGCAGCGCTTCAACCGTCGTTGCACCAAAGGTGTTTTCTGACCAGCCAGGCATCTCTTCGTAGACTGGCGTGACTTTCTCGTAGCCTTCAGCAGCCAGAGGTGTCACGTTCGTTACCGTGCCATCTTCCAACTGGTAACCAGTACAGATCTTGATAGTTTCAAGACCATCCAGTACATCCAGTTTAGTCAGACAGAAACCTGAAATGCTGTTGATCTGGATTGCACGACGCATTGCAACGGCATCAAACCAACCAGTGCGACGCAGGCGACCTGTGGTAGCACCAAACTCGTGGCCTTTCTCACCAAGGTGTTTACCAACTGGATCTTGCTTGTCCTGACCGTCGTAAAGCTCTGTCGGGAACGGGCCTGAACCAACACGTGTGGTGTAAGCTTTTACGATACCCAGTACATAGTCCAAGTGCAAAGGACCAAAACCAGCACCAGTCGCAACACCACCGGCTGTGGTATTAGACGAGGTTACATAAGGGTATGTACCATGGTCAATATCAAGCAGGGTACCCTGAGCGCCTTCAAACAGGATGTTATCGCCCTTCAGACGCGTTTGGTCCAACAGCTCGGTTACGTCGACAACCATAGACTTCAGGATTTGAGCAATTTCCATTGCTTCATCATAGGTCTTCTGGAAGTCAACTGGGTCTACTTTGTAGTAGTTAACCAGGCTGAAGTTATGGTACTCAAGCACTTCTTTGAGCTTAGCTGCAAACTGTTCAGGGTTGAACAAATCGCCAACACGCAGGCCACGACGCGCTACTTTATCTTCATAAGCAGGGCCGATACCACGTCCTGTTGTACCGATTGCTTTGTTACCACGTGCCAATTCACGTGCCTGATCCAAAGCAACATGGTAAGGCAAGATCAACGGACAAGCTTCACTGATCAACAAACGTTCACGAACTGGTACGCCACGCTCTTCCAGCATGCGTACTTCTTTCATTAGCGCGTCTGGTGCCAATACCACACCGTTACCGATAATACATTTTACGTTATCACGCAGAATGCCAGACGGGATAAGGTGCAGAACGGTTTTTTCACCGTTGATCACCAGTGTGTGGCCCGCATTATGTCCGCCCTGATAGCGAACAACCAAAGAAGCCTTATCTGTCAGCAGGTCTACAACCTTACCTTTACCTTCGTCACCCCACTGGGTGCCCAATACAACGACGTTTTTACCCATTGCAAAATCACTTAGAAAAAATTAGGCGCAGATTTTATCAGAAAAGCCCGTTCAAAACACCCCATTACGGCTATTTTTTCCGCACTCGCCGGGATCCTGATGAATTTAGGCGGTTTTCTTTATCTTATCTGATCAAGGGGTGTCGTCAGCGACAGAGAATAGCCATCACTAAAATGTAAAAAACCCCGCTACTGCGAGGTTTTTTATACCAATTGACACCATGTTATTGATGTCAATCGAAGATGGGATTATTCACCTTTCTTGTTCTTCATGTAATCGAAGAACTCGCTGTCTGGTGACAATACCATGACATCACCTTTGCTGGTGAAGGTATTTTTATATGCTTCCAGCGAGCGAACAAAACCGAAGAACTCCGGATCTTTGTTGTAGGCGTCAGCATAAATTTTCGCAGCCTGGGCATCACCCTGACCACGTACGGCACGTGCATTACGTTCCGCATCTGCCAGCATAACCGTTACTCGGCGGTCAACTTCAGCACGAATGATCTCAGCCTTTTCCTGACCTTCTGAACGGTGCTCTTTGGCCACAGCAGTACGCTCAGCACGCATCCGCTGGAAGATAGAGTTACTAACTTCGTTCGGCAGGTTAATTTGCTTCACGCGCACGTCCAGTACTTCAATACCCAGTTCCTGGGCACTTTCAGATGCCTGTACCAGTGCTTCTTCCATCAGCTCACTACGCTCACCCGAAACGATTTCCTTAATGGTACGCGAACCGAAGTTGGTTCTCAGACCATTGTTCACTTTCTGCTTCAACAGAGTTTCAGCATACTGTTTATCACCTCTGGCACGCAGATAGTAAGCAGAGAAATCGTTCACACGCCATTTCACGAATGAATCAACGATCAGGTCTTTTTTCTCACTGGTCACGAAACGGTCTGGCGCACCATCCAGCGTCTGAATACGTGCATCAATACGACGTACCTGACTAAAGAATGGCACCTTCAGGTGCAGACCCGGCTCATAGACTACCGCGTTATCCTGGCTGTCTTTTTGTACTTTACTGAATAGTAAAACAATGGCGCGCTGACCTTCTGTGACAACAAACACCGATGAGAAAGCCAAAAATGCGGCAATGATCAATCCTACAACAGTCATGTTTTTCATATCAGTTACCTCCCACCATTGTTAAAACGGTCACGTGAAAAACGATCATCACTGCTATTAACTGTGCTGTTGCGTGACTGACCTAGTGACTGACGTAGCTGATTGATGTCATTCTGGCTCGGTAAGGTGACCTGAGAGCCAGGCTTGCCTTGTTGCATAATTTTATCTAGCGGCAGATACATCATATTATTACCGCCTTTTACATCAACCAGTACTTTAGAGCTGTTACCCAGCACTTGTTCCATGGTTTCGATGTATAGACGTTCACGGGTAACCTGCTTGGCAGCCTGATACTCCGGCAGCAGCTTTTCAAAGCGCTCAACCTCACCCTGTGCTTCCAGTGTGATACGCTCTTTATAACCTTCGGCTTCCTGAGTCATACGCGTTACCTGACCACGAGCACGAGGCTCAATTTCTCTTGCATAGGCTTCTGCTTCACGGATGAAACGTTCTTCATCTTCTTGTGCTGCGATGGCGTCATCGAACGCATCTTTAACTTCCGCAGGCGGACGCGAATCTTTAAAGTTCACATCGGTGACTATGATGCCCAGGTTATAAGGTTCGATGATTTTAGTTAACTCATCCCAGGTGCGCTGACGCACTAACTCACGACCTGTGGTTAAGACCTGGTCCATGCGAGAGTGACCCACAACATAGCGCAATGCACTATCAAGCGCTTGCTGCAAGCTGTGATCGGCATCGGTTACGCTGAAGCGATACAAAGTTGGATCAACCACGCGATACTGTACTTCAAACTCAACACTTACCACGTTTTCGTCTTCGGTCAGCATAAAACCGGATGCCGACAGTGAGCGAACCGCTTCAATATCAATGGGGATAACACGCTCAATGAAAGTCATTTTCCAGCGCAGGCCCGGCTCGGCGATACGGTTAAATTCGCCGAATTGCAGCACGATGCCACGTTCGGCTTCTTTCACTGTGTAAATACCGCTCAGTGCCCAAACAACAAACGCAATCAGCAGCACAAACACCGTACCGGCACCGCCGATACCACCGCCTTTGCCTGGCTTACCGCCAAACATACCGCCAAACTTGTTGTTGAATTTGCGGAATACCTCGTCTAAGTCAGGTGGCCCCTGATCACGACCGCCGCGGTTCTTCCACGGGTCGTTATCATTGCCATTATTACCCGGTTCGTTCCAGGCCATAGCTATACTCCATTGTTATAAAATGAATTAATCTAAATCTAACAAAAAACACAGAGATCTAATAGAGAAATGCGTGCGATATGCGGCTTTTTCAATCCCCAACCACAAATTGCTCTATTTCTTGCCCCTGTTCTTTCTTTAATCTTTCCCAGTCAGCCTGCGGCAGTCTGATATCCAATAACCAGTTTCCGGCCTCATCATAAGATTCGCCATTGACCGCATTGAGGTTGAACAAAGCGCCACGTAACTTGCCGAATGCCGGCGGTATAATGAGCTGGTGCGCAAAAATCTTCTTCGCCAACAACTCAGAAATCGCTTGTTCAAGCAACTCACTGCCTTCACCAGTATGGGCCGATAACCAAACGCGTATCGGAGCGCCCTGCTCGTCTCTGTCTATTTTAGGGTTGATCTCGTCAACCAGATCAATTTTGTTGTAAACCAACAGTTGAGGAATTTCATCTGCCTCAATTTCTTTGAGGACCGATTGTACCTCTTCTATGTTTTCTTTTCTTCTCTGATCTGCTACATCTACCACATGCAGCTGCAAATCTGCTTCTCGCGTTTCTGTCAGGGTAGCTTTAAATGCAGCAACCAAATCATGAGGCAAATGGCGTATAAACCCAACCGTATCAGCAAAGATAACTGGCCCAACATCTGCTATCTCCAGCTTGCGCAGGGTCGGGTCTAAGGTCGCAAAAAGCTGATCAGCTGCATACACATCTGCGTGTGTCACATGGTTAAATAAGGTCGACTTTCCTGCGTTGGTATAACCAACCAACGACACCGTCGGAATTTCATTGCGACTACGAGCACGACGCCCTTGCTCGCGCACCGTTGCTACCTTTTCAAGTCGTTTACGGATACTTTTGATCCGCTCTCTGAGTAACCGCCGGTCGGTTTCCAGCTGAGTTTCACCCGGCCCACGCAAGCCTATCCCGCCTTTTTGTCTTTCAAGGTGAGTCCAGCCGCGGATCAGGCGAGTTGAAATATGCCGTAGCTGCGCCAATTCAACCTGCAATTTACCTTCGTGGGTACGTGCACGTTGAGCAAAAATATCTAAAATTAAGGTCGTTCTATCTAATACACGACAACGGCAGACACGCTCTAAGTTGCGCTCTTGAGAGGGACTGAGTTGATGATTAAAGATGATGACATCTGCATTGTGAGTTCTGACAATCTCAGCGATTTCTTCTGCTTTCCCCGTCCCGACAAATAATTTCGGGTGAGGCGCCTGACGGCTGCCTTGCACAACCGTCAAACAACTAACACCAGCAGAAGACACTAGCATTTCCAGCTCGCGAAGATCTTCTCGATCTCCTTCATTCGGAAACTCTATATGTACTAAGACTGCCTGTTCGCCGGCTTCATAACGGTCAAACAAGCATTACGCTCCTACTATCGACTAAAAACGATTAAAAGTTACCATCTTCGCCATGATCTGCACTGTCACTACCTTGAGTGTTCTGGAAATTTACAGCACGAGCAGGCACCACAGTGGAAATGGCATGTTTGTAAACCATTTGATTTACAGTGTTTTCAAGCAAGATGACGAACTGATCAAAGGACTGGATCTTGCCTTGTAATTTGATACCGTTAACTAAAAAGATGGAAACGGGAATGCGCTCACGACGTAAGACATTCAAAAATGGGTCTTGTAACGATTGGCCTTTTGCCATGTTCTTATCCTTCGTTCTAGGTGTTATTATGTTGAGATAGTTGAAATAATCTGAATAAAAAGATTCCCTCAACCTCTATTAGCTTAGCGAACTTAATACACGTTGCAAGTTTTCTTGCCCGTCGGTTTCAAGCCAGGTGACATCTGGCCAACTACGTAACCAGGTTAATTGTCGCTTCGCTAACTGCCTGGTTGCTGCGATCCCTTTGAAGAGCATTTCTTCATAATCGCACTCACCAGCCAAATGCTCCCACATCTGCCGATACCCCACACAACGAATGGAAGGCAAATCTGGATGCAAATCATCTCGCTGATATAAGGCCAAAACTTCGTTTTTAAAGCCCTGATCCAGCATTATTTTAAATCTTTTTTCTATCCTTTCGTGCAGTATCTTACGATCCTTCGGTGCAATTGCAAACTGGTGAAACTGATATGGCAAAGGCGCTTGTTTGGCTTTTTGCAATTCCGTCATCGTTTTGCCCGTTAGGCGATAGACTTCCAGCGCTCTATTAATCCGCTGTGAATCATTTTCACTGATTTTGCTTGCCGCTTGCGGATCGATCGCCGTCAGCTGCGCATGTAAAGCAGGCCAGCCCAGTACATTTGCCTCTTGTTCCAGTGTTGCGCGCACTTGTGGACAAGCTTCCGGCAAGGGTGATAACCCCTCTATCAACCCTTTGAAGTACATCATAGTACCGCCAACCAACACTGGCACTTTGCCTTGCTGGTGCAGTCGATCGATACAGGCGATGGCATCACGTCGAAAATCCGCCACAGAATAACTCTCGGCCGGATCCAGCATATCGATCAGGTGATGCGGCGCCATGGCCTGCTCAGCAGCATCAGGCTTGGCAGTGCCTATGTCCATACCTTTATAAACCAGTGCAGAGTCCACACTGATAATCTCGCTGTTTAATTGTTGACAGAGCTCAATGGCCAACGCGGTTTTACCGGCGGCGGTTGGCCCCATCAAGGTAATAACGGGTTTTACTTGCACGCTGTTTCTCTACTGCTGTTGGTGCTGCAACCGTTCAGTGGTTGCAGACAGGACAAGAACTCATTGTTCTTGTTGGGACAAGCTTGATAACTTGCTTTGATCTATTGTAACCGCTTTTGCCTCAATTTGAGCACAGCTTCTGGCATTTTTTATGATTTTTTCTGCCACGGCCGCAAAGTGTTGCGAATAAAAATATTCCGCCGGGGTAGTTACTTGCAGCCAATTTAACCAGGCATCCAGTGTTTGCTCCTGCATTACGCAAGCACTCAGCACCTGCTCAAGGCACTGCGGTACGTCAAGGCTATATAAGCTCAACGGCAGCTTTTTAATCATCACGTAGCGTTCATGCGCCTGAATGGCAAAGCCCAATAATGTCAGCCAGGATTCCTGCGCCATTACGCGCGCAATTTCTTCCGCACTGAGATTCACGCGCACCGGCAACAATAAGGCTTTGCCCTGCAAGGTACCATCTTGCTCAATTTGCGCTTGCCAGGTCTCAATCAGACCATCTCGGCAGTGCCCCAGTCGGAGCTCCCCCTCCTGCGTAAACAACACCGCTCCTTCTGCTAATACAAGAAAGCGGGTTACTTCCGTGCGCTGTGGCTGTATCTGCTCGTCTGCCTGCGGTGCCGGCTGCGGCATATCAGCAACCGTGGCCATCCCCTGGTAAAGCTCGTTCACATTAACTTGTCGGGACTTAGCAGCGCCTGAACTGTTGCTGCTTTTCGCACCACTTCGATAACCCGGGTTGGGCGCAAACGCAGCGGAACCCGATCCTGAAACGGAAGTCCGAGCACCATCTTGCACCGACCCATAGTCACTCTGTAATGGTGAACGATATGCCTGGTGTTGACGCGCATCCTGTGAAGAAAACGGTTCAGATACTGGCGGGCTATGGGGTTCTTGTACATCACTCATAACGCTGGTCGCCAGCGGAGGTTCAGCCGCCGGTAAAGGTAACTCCGGGACGTCGCTGAGCACTACCTGTTTGACAGCCTGAACGATGAAGTCATGGATAAGCCGGGCCTGATGAAAACGCACTTCGTGCTTAGCCGGATGTACATTGACATCCACCTGAGTGGGATCCAGTTCAAGATAAATCACAAATCCAGGCGTATCAACGGCCCCTGCAGTCTCTTCAAAGGCTTGTCGAATAGCATGCAAAATTAACTTATCGCGCATCATGCGGCCGTTCACATAGGTGTACTGAGTCTGATTATTGCTGCCCACTGGCAGTACCCAGCCATACAACTTCAAACCATCATGGCCAGACTCAACAAAACTCGCTTGTTGCGCAAAGATTTTACCAGCAACCTGAGCAACGCGCTCAACGCTGTATGGATCGGGTCGGGCACGAAACTGTCTGATCACTTTCTGGTTATGAGTGAGCGTCAGGGCCAGGTCAAAGCGACTCAATGCAATACGCTTGATCAGCTCATCAATGTGACTGAATTCGGTTTTTTCAGTACGTAAAAACTTACGTCTCGCCGGCGTATTAAAGAACAGATCCTTCACTTCAATGGTGGTGCCATTGGGGTGGGCTGTTGGCTGGATCTGAACCGTCATGTCACGGCCCTCGGCAAATGCCTGCCAGGCCGTCTCCTGCTCTGCCGGTTTGGAGCTCAGTGTCAGCCGCGATACCGAACTGATTGAAGCCAGTGCTTCACCACGAAACCCCAGTGACGCAATACACTCCAGATCGTCCAGGGTTTTCAGCTTACTGGTTGCATGACGGGACAATGCCAAAGTCAGTTCATCTTTGACTATCCCAGCGCCGTTGTCCCGGATCCGGATCAGTTTATGACCACCACGCTCTATGTCGATCTGAATGCGTGTTGCACCGGCATCAATGCTGTTTTCAACCAGCTCTTTGACCACTGACGCGGGGCGCTCAACTACCTCCCCCGCGGCTATCTGGTTGGCCAGCCTGGCTGGTAAAATTTCAATGCTCACAGTTTATGCCTTCGGAATGGTCAATACCTGACCAATATACAAGGTGTTCTTGGTCAAGCGATTTGCCTTTTTAAGCGCCGACACCGTTGTGCCATAACGCGCAGCTAGCACACTCAGTGATTCTCCCCGCTGTACTTTATGACGCAGCGGTTTGTTGTTTTTCAGGCTCGCAAACAAGGTGTTGTCCGGCGGATTTTGCTGATAGTAACGCTTAATTGACTTAAATATCGCGTTTGCGAGACGTTGCTGGTGATAGCTGGTTTTGAGCTGCTTTTCTTCCTGTGGGTTGGAAATAAATCCGGTTTCGACCAAAATTGAGGGTATATCCGGTGACTTCAGCACCCCAAAATTTGCCGCCTGAGGGCGTTTTTTATGTAACTTAGTAACCTTCTTCAGCTCACCAACGACCTCCTCGGCCACCTTAAAACCGGTTTTCATCGAATGATCCATCGACATATCTAGCAGTGCTTTCGCCAGGTACTTTTCGTTGGCAGTGTCTTTAATCACATCCGCAGCTCCCCCTAACAACTGAGAGTGCTTTTCTTTGTCTTCCAGCCATTTACCCACTTCTGAATTGGCCCGGCGTAACGACAGGATCCATACCGACGCCCCGCGTGGCTCCGGACGCGAAAACGCATCAGCGTGAATAGACACAAAAAAGTCTGCCTGGCGCTCTCTGGCCCGTGCAGTACGTGTGTTCAGTTTTATGTAGTAATCGCCCGTGCGGGTCAGACGCGCCTGCATGCCCGGTTCTTTATCGATCAGGCGGGCAAGCCGTTTTGCGATTGGCAATGTGACGTTCTTTTCATAGGTGCCAGCAGGCCCAATGGAACCCGGGTCTTCTCCACCATGTCCGGCATCAATGGCAATGATGATATCTCTGTCTTTCGCCAACTCACGCTTCTTACTTTGCGTCGATTTACTCGCGTAGAGGCTCTTTTGCTGACCATACAAGTCCACCACCAGACGGTCTTTATATGGTCCAGTCGGCGCCAGCGCGAAAATAACGGGTTTGGCTGTGCGGCTTAACTCCATCACCACCCGGGTACTGTTACGGCTCTTTGCCTGACTGTAGCGGAGCTTGTGTACAATTTTGTGTTCTTTAGGTAAGGCCGGTAGCTGTTTGAGCTTGCTGGTATTTTCCAGATCGATCACCAGTCGCAGCGGGTTTTTCAGCATAAAGTAGCTGTATTCAGGCTTTTCAGACAAATCAAACACCACGCGCGTGCTTTCGGGTGAAGGCCAGACACGCACACCGTTGATTTTGTTTTTTGCCTGTGCAGCGCTGGCAAGTAATAGCACGCTCAGCGCAAACAGGGTAAAGCTAATTCTTATTATCGCACTACGCATATCGACTTATAGCTTCAGTAAGCTGCTTTCCTCGTTCTGTGTGTGGCCTTAATACTGCACGGCGTCCTGCACCGTGATAGGCCAAATCAATGTCCATATCTGCCGTCGGGATCACGCCTGCACCTTTTTCAGGCCACTCAACAATGCACACGGCGTGTGGTGCAAAATAATCCCGGATCCCCATAAACTCAAGCTCTTCAGGGTCTCCCAGACGATACAAATCAAAGTGATAGATGCTGACCTCACCCAACTCATACGGTTCAACTAAGGTATAGGTCGGGCTTTTCACATTCCCCTGATGACCCAGCCCCTGCACAATACCGCGTGTCAGCGTTGTTTTGCCGGCGCCCAAATCACCATGCAAATAGAATACCGCACCTGATTCAATCAACTTGGCCAGCTGGCTTCCCAGGGCAATGGTTGCAGCTTCATCACCCAGATCAATTTCTAATGTTACATCGACACTCATCCGATAATACCTCTAATATGGACAAATAAATCACTTGCCAGCAGCCCATGTGCACCGCCATGTGCCGCTTTTTCAGCCGCAAGACCATGAATATACACCGCTAACATAGCCGCATCAAATTTACTCAGGCCCTGCGCTAACAAAGCCGCAATTATACCAGATAATACATCGCCCATCCCAGCACTGGCCATGGCTGCACACCCCGAGCGATTGATATTTATCCGCTTTGCCTGCTGAACCAAAGTCCCCGGGCCTTTGAGTACCACGCAGGCCTGATAATGCTGGGCAAGCATATTGCTCATACCGAAGCGACTTGATGTTTCAGCGTCCGCCTTAATAGCGGTGCTCAATCGCCTCGCTTCTCCCCAATGTGGGGTCAAAACCGCATTTTGCCACTGCATTGGCTGGCTCGCCAGTAAATTCAGCCCATCGGCATCGACAACAACGTGTTGCTCACACGAGCGCACAGCGTCGAATAATGCATGCGCCCATTTTGACTGACCTAACCCCGGACCAATCACCAGCGTATCGGCCTTGTCCAGTAAAGGCGCCAGCGCTTGCGCGTCTGCAACACCATGCACCATAAGTTCATACCGCCCTTGCAGGACCATGGCCTGATTGTCCGGGTGCGTCGCCACACTCACCAGTCCTGCCCCGGCGCGTAAACAGGCTTCCGCTGCCAAACGTATTGCACCAGCCATCCCAGGACCGCCACCAATTAACAGAACATGACCACAGCGGTTTTTATAACTATCGATGGGCCGCACAGGGCGCTTTGCCAGTAACGTTTCTTTGCTAAAATAATGACTTGAGGGAGACACCAGCTGAGCAAATTCTCGGCCGACCCCTAACTGTGCCAGATACACGCTGCCGGTATGACGTTTGGCTGAGCCACTCAGCAAGCCCTGCTTCAGCGCAATGAAGGTCATGGTGGCATCCGCAACAAAGGCATCACAAGCCACTTCGCTGGTTGAGCCATTAACACCGCTGGGTATATCCACAGCTAGCCTGTGTGCCGGGCACGATGCAAGTTGGCGAAATACCTCAGCAACATTGTCGGGCAACTGACCACGAAAGCCACTGCCAAATACCGCATCGACTATCAACCCTGGCGTACTGTCATGCTGCATACTACCCAGCATGACACCGCCGCCGCTCAGGTAAACCCGGTACGCCTCGCGCGCATCACCCTGAAGTTGCTGCGGATCAAACAAGGCCAGCACCGCAACCTTCATACCTGCCCGATGACACAAGTGTGCCAGAACATAACCATCGCCCCCGTTATTGCCCTTGCCAGTGAGGATTAATACTGAACCACTCGGTGCCAGGCTATTGACGTAATCAAATAAGGCAGCCCCGGCGCGCTGCATCAAGGCGCTTAACGTGGTTCCCGCAAGACGCGCAGCTTCGGCCTCATTCGTTTGTACCGCTTGGGCCGTATAGGCAACTTGTGGTAAATTAGTCAGGTATTTTGCTTGTGATATAGACATTCCGTGACGACCACTACTCATTCTTCTGTTGATATTAACTATACTGAACTTGCGCAAAAAATTAAGCTTTGGGGCAAAGAACTTGGCTTTGCTGAAGTCGGTATTACCGACATAGACCTTAGCGAGCATGAAGCGCAGCTGCAGCGTTGGCTTGATAATGGCTATCATGGCGAGATGGAATACATGGCAGCACATGGCATGAAACGTGCCCGCCCTGCTGAGCTAGTACCAGGTACACAAAGAGTGATCTCGGTGAAAATGAACTACCTGCCACCCGATGCCAGTTTCGCCCGTGCTCTCAGCAATAAGCAAACCGCCTACATCAGCCGTTATGCACTGGGCCGGGATTATCATAAAGTGATCCGCAACCGATTAAAGAAACTCGGCCAGCGCATTGAACAGGACGTCGGTCAGTTTGGTTTTCGTCCCTTTGTTGATTCAGCGCCAGTGCTGGAACGGCAACTGGCCGAAAAAGCCGGACTCGGCTGGCGTGGCAAAAACAGCTTGCTGATCCACAAACAGGCCGGTTCGTGGTTTTTTCTCGGTGAGCTGTTTGTGGATCTGCCCCTGCCGGTCGATAGTAACCCTCAGGAAGAAGGCTGTGGCAAGTGCAACGCCTGTATCACGCTTTGCCCGACCGGAGCCATTGTGGAACCCTATGTAGTGGATGCCCGCAAGTGTATTTCTTACCTGACAATAGAATTACAGGGTCCGATCCCCGAACAATACCGCCCACTGTTAGGTAACCGGGTATACGGCTGTGACGACTGCCAGCTGGTGTGCCCGTGGAACCGCTACGGCCAGCTCACCGATGAGGAGGATTTTCATCCCCGTCAGCAACTCAAAGATCAGGAGCTGCTGACCCTGTTCCAGTGGGACGAAGCAACTTTTCTGAAAAACACCGAAGGTAGCCCCATTCGTCGCATTGGCCATGAACGCTGGCTACGAAACTTAGCGGTTGGATTAGGCAATGCAGAGCCTGATGAACAAATCATTCAGGTGCTTGAAGCGCGCCTGGAGTCCGCCTCCGACCTGGTCAAAGAACATATTATCTGGGCCCTGGCACAACAACGTGCCAAACACACCGAGCAGCAGCGCAAAAACGCCCGGCTGATCCGGATCATAGAAAAAGGCCTGCCTCGGGACGCTTAACCAGGTGGGTCAGCATTGGCGCCCTGCTGAGGCCGTAACCCGGTTTACACCTCAAAGACTGCGATGACAATGCGTATTCAGCTATTCTGCATGCTTTCCTGCTGAGCTGAGTAATGACAAATCGCTTTCAATTTCAGTAAACGCTTCGCGCACCTGCATGATGGCTTCTTCCCGGGCAATTGACCCCTGAATGGCTTCGTCGACATGCTGATAAATAAATACTTCCTGATCCTCATCCAATCCCATAGTTGGGATCCGCTGCTCAAATACCTCCTGAAGGCGACGAAAAATGGATTCATTCTGAGAGCGGTTGTTGTTGAGTAAAGCCAGCAATCCGGTGAACTTACTGTGGATCATAGAAATGGCATCATTGAGCTCCGCTTGCTGAGACAACAGCTGTTTGCGCGTTAAAATCGCCAGCAATTGCTGCTCGGTGACACTGGCAATAAAACAAATATGATCTCTGAGCCGGCCATGCTTGTCCGCGTCTTCTGAGGGCATATTCAGGATCAGTACACTCACCAGATTGTAGTTCACCAAAATCCGGCTGGTAAACTCATGCAAACGACCCTTCGAACGTAATATTTCAAACAACTCCAGCACAATTGGGGAACACAGTCCCGCAGTGGCAAAATGATGGCGCTGCTCATCGACCCGAAACTCAATATTGCAGCTTAACCCTAAATTACTGAGACACTGGATCAAGGCCTTGGCTAACGCCTGAATGTCATCAATGACACCGATCTGTTCAATGTAACTGACGATAAATCCCATTTCACTGCTGGTCGCCATGGCATTGAACGCCGTGGAAGTTGCGTCTTCGACCTGCTGCTCCAGGATGTCACGCTCCAGCAACATCTGTCCTAAATTAAGCAATTTAGCTTTCAGCTCACTATGGCCAAAAGGCTTAACAATGTAATCCTCCGCGCCAACCGCGTAGCCTTCCATGCGCTCTTCAACCGAGCCCCGTGCCGACACAAACATCACGATGATATTCTGTGTCTCCAGATTGGCTTTGATCTTTTTACACACTTCATACCCATTCATCTGCGGCATGCTGACATCCAGCAAGACAACCTGAGGCGCGAAATCCTCAATAATATCCAGGCATTGCTGCCCGCTGGTTACTGTCAGGAGTTCAAAGTCGAGGTCTTCAAGTATTTCTTCAATGATTTCGAGGTTGAAGGGTTCATCATCCACCGCCAGGATTCGTTGCAATGCCATTTCTCAGTTCCTTTTCCGTTGCCAAAGCACCATCATCTGCAAACACATCTTCAAACGTGAGAAATGCCCTCGCAATGACAGCTTTCATTTAGTTATAGACAGGGATCCCCCATGGCGCTAGTCATCCCTCTAAATTGGCAGCTCAATATGAATACAAGCGCCCTGTTCCGGGTTGTTTTCGGCATAAATACAGCCTTTGTGCAGCAATACAAATTCTTTGCAGATGGCCAACCCCAATCCGGTTCCGCCAGCCCCGCTGTTGGTTTTACTGCTTTGGGCAAATTTATCGAATATATGCTCCAGTTCATCCTCGGGTATGCCCACGCCCCTGTCCCGCACCAAAATATGGACATATCCCGCGTTAAGCGTAACCGTGACGGTCACTTCGCTGTGCTCGGGGCTGAACTTCAGCGCATTACCCAACAAGTTTCTCATCACCTGAGTCAGCTGTTCAGCATCACAACACAGCACAATATTGTCCTCTTGTGCTTGCAACTCGATATGAATATGCCGCGCCATCGCCAGGCCCGACACATCTTCTTTTGCGGTATGTATTAACGTGAGTAAATTGTGCGATGCCGGATTAAAGGGAAAACGGCCAGCATCTAACTTAGACAAGTCGAGCAGATTGTTCAGCAGTAACAGCAGGCGCTCTCCACTGGTCTCAATGCGTGATAAATATTTCTCCAGTTTATTCACCGGTATCTCACCACACGCCAACTTATCAATCCCAAAGCGCGCAAAACTCAAAATGGAGTGCATGGGGGTTCTGAGTTCATGGGACATATTGGCAAGAAACTCTGATTTACTGATATTCGCGGCCTCTGCGGCCTCTTTAGCCGCCTGGAGCTGTGCCGTACGCGCCTGAACTTCCACTTCCAATACTTCCTTGGCCTCCTCAAGTAATTGCTGTTTGCGTTTCAATTGCGCAACGTTCTTAAAAATCGCGGCCAGGGCAATTTCACCGTGATGGTCAATCTCAATAAAGGTCCCCATCAAGGGAATACTTGGCCCATCTTTTTGCGGTAACACCAGCTCACAATTGAAATGCCGCAGCACACCGCCATTGTTGATGGCCTCTTTTAACGCGGTGACAGAAGCAGGTTCAAACAGGTCAAAAATGGAATGTTGTTGAAGCTGATCTCCCGGTAGTCGCAGTAAAGAAGTGCAACCATCATTGGCCTCAATCACAAATCCATCGAGATTAAACAACATGATGGGGTCCGGTGTGTGCTTATAAATCACCCGTAATAAACTGTCTCGCTCAATGAGCGCGTCGACCGTATCCTGCAACCGTTCAACCAACTCTTGGTTATGGCGACGTAACAACTCGCTTTGCCAGAGTTTGTGCAGCGACTGCAACAACGCTCCCTCATCAATGGGTTTGGTTAGCACATCTTCGACGCCCTGACGGATGGCTTCCATCATATCAACCTGATTTTGCCGCGAGGTCATCAACAGGCAACGTGCATCACGGTGGATCTGTCGCACCTTCTTGAAGACATCCAGACCGCTTCCCTGCGCCAGGTTGAAATCACAAATCAATAAGTCAATATCATGGGTGGTTGCCTGTTGCATCGCCTCAGTAATACAGTGTGCAGTCACAACCGTCAGTTGTGCGCCACGCAGGCTTGCCGTCAGGCGCCTCAGACGATCTTCACGATGGTCGACCAGTAATATTTTCGGCAACTCAAGGCGGTCATGATCGCCGGTTTCAAGCACCCGCTCAAGCAGCCCCGTAATTTCTTTATTGCCAAAAAAGGGGTAGATCACAATGGCATTGCACAGCATTCGATTTAAGCGGCTGAATGCGTCAACATGCTCTGAATTCTCCGGTTTGGGGGCCAATAAGATTAAACGGTCGTGATCTTTTAACGCAGACAGGGCATCAAAGGTGCTATCAGGCAGCCCATGGGCAATGGCGACCACATGATACGCAAAGAAATCCTCAACCTTGTGCAGCATCTGAAAATGTAAATGCACCACTTCGCAGCCCAATAATTCAAATAATACCTTCAGTCTCATAGCCAGCACGCTGCTGCTATCGATAATTAATACCTTGTTGTTTTCCATAACTAAACCCTGCCGTGGTAAACTAATTTGCTGCATTACTCGATGCAATCAATAGCATTCAGTTTAGTCAAAAATCGCCGATCCGAAACACACGCCGGTTGAATCACAACGTGCAACCGTTACACTGTGAACTGACCACGTTCGTGCCACGTATACTCAGGCATTGAGTTTAAAACCGTTTCAGGGAGCCCCCGATGATTAAACCACTATTGATATCCATGGCACTGCTTGCCAGCAACGGCGCGTATGCCAGCGAGACACCCGATTTCACCAAAAGTAAGGCCTGTGATGATTTTACCGGCTATGAATTCAGAAAACTCAGATCAAAAGACACAGTCGACTTATGCGCCTTTGAGGGTAAACCATTATTGGTCGTCAATACCGCCAGTAACTGCGGGTTTACAGGTCAATTCGATGGCCTGGAAAAACTGCACAAAGCTTATGCAGACAAAGGCCTGGTGGTACTCGGGTTTCCGTCAGACGACTTCTTTCAGGAAGAAAACGACGAGAAAGATACCGCTGAGGTCTGCTTTATCAACTACGGCGTCACCTTTACTATGATGGCAACAGGTGCCGTGCGCGGCGACGATGCCAACCCGGTTTTTCAACACCTGGGTGAACAAAGCGGTGCGCCCATGTGGAATTTCTACAAGTATCTGATCTCGGCTGATCGCAAGACAATTCAGCAGTTCAACAGCCGCACCAAACCGATGTCGGAACCTATGATAGCGGCCATCGAAAAAGAACTTGATCTTAAATAATGCGCTTTAAATCTAAGTATATTAGAATAATGTATGAGCAATAATTAACCCATCCATGGAGAGATAATGACACTAGCCAGCGCAAGACACATATTAGTCGATAACGAAGCCCAATGCCTTGAACTTAAGCAACGTATTGCAGCAGGTGAAGACTTTGCCGAGATCGCAAAACAATATTCCAGTTGCCCGTCTGGTCAGGATGGGGGGGAGCTGGGTGAGTTTGGTCCTGGCATGATGGTACCTGAGTTCGACAAAGTGGTATTTTCGGCCCCACTCAATGAGGTGCAAGGCCCAGTTCAGACGCAGTTTGGTTATCACTTGCTTGAAGTGACCAACCGGGTCGATTAAACCATGTTTGCTACTGGCAGTGTTTCTCTGTCGGTAGCTTTGCCCGTGACCTCTCGGATCTATCCAGCCCCGTTCCTACCTATTTTTAATACCAATCCACATCATTCTTGAGACGAGTAAATCTCGGCGATAACGAGGTAAAAATTTCGCTATTTAATTGTTCTAAATGAGGAATATTTAACACTGTTATCAGCAGATTTAATACCAATTTGCTTAATTAAGTGATCTATTTTGAGGCGAGAAAATAGGGGCGATAACACCGCTCCCGCGTCCTACTATCGCTGAGGCACCTACATCCCTGTAGGCGAGGCAAAAATTTGTGAACCTATGTCTTAGGTATAAGGTTCTAAATGAGAAATTTTTAACGTTGTTAGCGTCCTATTTGCTCCTTCAAATAGACCAGGTATTAAGTGAAATTGGTATAATCTCTCCAATTGGTTATGTATTAATGTAGATTGGTTTAAGTAATGCTATAGTCATTGCGCATCTAACCACAACATAAGGATTGAGTGATGATATTATATGGCTCGGATACATCTCCGTATGTCAGGCGCATCCGCATTTATTGTCTTCGCCATGACATTACCCTGGACTATCGCAAACTGGACATCTTTAGTGAGGAAGGCAGAGCTATCCTTCACGAGCATAATCCGGCACGTAAACTGCCGTTTCTGCTTGCTGATGATCAGGCCGTCCTGGATTCCAACGTCATTGCCCGTTACCTGCAACAAAAGTTTTCTTTGCCTCATCTCAATTGGGCACAGGAAAACCTGCTCACTATCATCAATGCCTGTAACGATTCATTGGTAGAGCTATTGCTTTGCCAGCGTTCAGAGTTTGATACTCAGGATGACAAGCTGTTTTTTAACCTGCAACGCGGGCGCATCGCAGAAACCTTACGCGTACTGGAGCAAAGCTGTCATGAAACTGTATTTTTAAACTGCGAGTATCTTCAGATCAGTTTATACTGCCTGCTGGATTGGATCCGCTTCAGAAACTTGTTCGACTTAACGCCGTTCACCGCTCTGGAGCAGTTTTATGACCAATGGCAGCCTCAAGACGAGGCACGTCTTACAGATCCCAGAGCATAATACCAATTTGCTTAATTAAGGGTTCTATTTTGAGGCGGGAAAATAGGGTCGATAACAAGGCGAAAATTTGCGAACTTGTACCTTAGGTAAAGGTTCTAAATGAGAAATTTTTAACACCGTTAGCGTCGTATTTGCTCCTTCAAATTGAACAGGTATTAAGTGAAATTGGAATAAGCTCGATAACTATGGAAATACACCATGAGTGACATCGAATTAGAATCGGAAGTAGTCAATTTTGTCGTGACAGCGAAAGAGCAAGAGCAAGTTTGGGCACTGGGCTCAGATGACGGCGGCCTGGTTGTGGTTGACTCAAACCAGTTTGAAGAATCGGACGTATTGCTGCTATGGGATAACGAAGAGAATGCTCAGGCACAGTGCCGTGACGAGTGGGCAGACTTTAAACCGATTGCCATCGCACTGGATGAATTGCTTGACGAGTGGATTGAAGATTTGCGCGACGACAACGCCCTGCTGGGCCTTAACTGGAATGATGACAACGTCTGTACAGAGATCGAGCCGGTTGGTCTGGCCCGTGCCCTGTCGGAATAAGCGCCATTACTCCACGCTGATCAGCGCCACTAAGGTGCCTTCAATTGAGCGCACATACGCCTGTGTGTGCTCACCTTTTAAAGTCGGCGGCGACAACGGCTCTGCCCCCGCTGCCACGGCTTTATCATAGCTCTTCGCGACATTCTCACACCCCAAAGTTAACTCAAAACCCAGCGCGGGCTGCTTAGGTTGGCTACGAATGTAGCTTTGTTTAAACTGTGCCTGTGCAACCGGGTGAGTAGCAAAAGCGAGTAAAACCTGCCCGGTGTCCAGCTCTCCATAGTCTCCGTCCTCGCTGAGGCCACAGGCACTGAGCCCGAAGGCCTGATAGTAAAAGTCCAGTACCTCTTCGACACTGTCGACGTAGATCACGGTTTTCAGAAACTGCATGGCTAAATTTCAAGCTAAATAAATATAAATAAAGCATATTTTTCGTTCAGCGTAAACCGATTTAAGATCCGGGGAGAGTTGCGACGGGCAATAAAAAGGGCACCATTGGCGCCCTCTTATCAAGCAATTACTGCTTATTCTTTTGTTCTTTCGTAAATGCCCTGAGTTTACGCTTCTGCGACAGGGTCATCTTGTTGGTGCGACCAGAATACGGGTTATCCCCTTCACGGAACTCGATCTTAATCGGCGTCCCCATGATATTCAGCGCCTTACGATAGTAGTTCATCAGGTAGCGCTTATAACTGTCAGGCAAGTCATGCACCTGGTTACCATGGATAACAATACGTGGCGGGTTATAACCACCGGCATGAGCATATTTCAGCTTAACCCGGCGACCACGTACCAGAGGAGGCTGGTGATCGGCCTGAGCCATATCCATAATACGTCTCAGCATGGCTGTGCTGACACGTTTAGTCGCCGACTCATAAGCTTCTTCAACAGATTCAAACAGGTGACCAACCCCGGTACCATGCAGCGCCGAAATGAAGTGCAGGCGAGCAAAATCAATAAAGCCAAGGCGACGATCCAGTTCAGACTTAATGCGCTCTTTCACGTAGTCATCCAGACCATCCCACTTGTTCACTGCGATCACCAAAGAGCGACCTGCGTTCAGGGCAAAGCCCAGCAGGCTGAGATCCTGATCTGAAATACCATCTCGTGCGTCGATCACTAACAGAATGACGTTTGCATCTTCTATGGCTTTCAGCGTTTTAATTACTGAGAACTTTTCGACCACATCACTGACTTTCTTACGCTTACGAACACCTGCGGTATCTATCAACACGTAGTCGCGTTCATTGCGCGTCATCGGGATATAAATTGAATCGCGCGTCGTGCCTGGCATATCGTACACGATCACCCGTTCTTCACCCAGAATACGGTTGGTAAGCGTTGACTTACCCACATTAGGACGACCGATGATCGCCAGTTTAATGGGTTTGTCTTCAAAGCCTGTTTTGCCCTCTTCCGGGGCTTCTTCCCCTTCCAGGTAAAGCTCAGTCAGCAGCTCATCATCCTGCTCAATTTCATCTTCTTCTGAGGCCAGCTCCGCAATTACCGGGCCCAGAGTCGCTTCGAGTAGCTGTGTAACACCCCGGCCGTGTGCAGCAGCAATGTGATACACCTCACCCAGCGCTAACTGGTAAAACTCAGCACAGTTAGAGTCGGCATCGATGCCATCTGTTTTATTGGCCACCACAAAGCTTTTCTTCTGCTGCTTACGCAAATGTTGCGCAATGGCCTGATCCGCAGCGGTCATGCCTGCACGGGCGTCAACCAGAAATAGCACCACATCGGCTTCTTCAATGGCCAGCAAAGACTGCTCTGCCATTTCCGTTTCGATGCCTTCTTCACTGCCATCAATACCGCCGGTATCGACCACGATAAACTCATAGCCATCATAATTTGCCTGGCCATATTTACGGTCACGTGTAAGGCCCGGAAAGTCCGCCACTAACGCATCACGCGTGCGGGTCAGACGGTTAAATAAAGTGGATTTCCCCACATTGGGTCGCCCGACGAGAGCGATCACAGGAAGCATAGACTACCTCTTTTAAAAACAACAAAAGGCTTCGCACCGCGAAGCCTTACTTCTATTCATTCAGCATATGGTGGTTACGGAATTTTTACCGCACTGACTTCACCATCGCGGGTGTACAAGATCAAGGTGTCATCGACCACAATAGGCTCGACAAAAAAGCCTGAACTATCAAACTCTTCTCGAGAAACCAGTTGACCTGTTTGTTTATCCAGCCAATGCAGGTTACCTTCCTGATCGCCCACTACCAGATAATTACCAGCTACTGCCGGCGTTGTCAGATACCAACCACGTAACGCAGACTGGCTCCAACGCTCAATGCCCGACTCTCTATCTAGAGCATAGAGTACGCCTTCGCTATCTACCAAATAAATGGTATTCAGCTCAACACTGAGGTCACGGTAACTGCTGTACTCACGATCCCAAAGCACATTGCCGTTACGTACATCCAATGCAGCCAGTTTACCATTGTAGGCGATGGTATACACGGTACTACCAACAACCACAGGCTTAGTATCTACATCAACCAGGCGTTCAAACTCAGAAGCGCCTTTTGCCAGGGCAATGTCAGTACTCCAGGCCATAAAACCATTCTCAGCAATCAGCACCGATAATTTGCCGCTTTCTTCACCAACCAGTACGCCACCATTTGCTGACGTAGGTGAACTCAGGCCACGTAATGTCAGTGCAGGCACTTCCTGCTCAAACTGCCAGCGTTCTTCACCGGTATCCGGGTGTAACGCCAGAAGTTTTCCTGAGCCCAGGTTAACGTAGACCAAACCATCTCCGGCAGCTGGGGTCGAAAGCGCCTCTCCCGGCACCGTCTTACGCCAAACGACTTCACCGGTTTCTCTGTCTAAAGCAATCACTTCACCATGCTCTGAGCCGATATACAGCTTGCCGTAGGCCTGTAAAATACCGCCCGACAGCTTAGCCGAGTCATCGTCTTCCCACGGCCAGAAAGCCGGGTTTTCACGCGTATCAACTTCCCACAACGTATCGCCGCTGCTGCTATCAAGCGCAGCAACCAGACCATTTCGTTCTGCTACGTAAACCGTACTTTGATAAAAGGTGGGTGTCAGACGCGAGAAGTAATGCTCAACGCCATCACCAATAGATTCCTGCCAGACAACGTCGGTTTCAAACTGGTTTACAATTTCAGGTAACACCAGTTCATCTTCATCATCACTTGAGGAGCATCCCAGCAATGACGCCATACATAGCGCCAATGAGGCCATAGTCAACTTCTTCATGGCGACTCCTTACAGTGCTGCTGTGCTAGCCAGATCGTCCAGTTTGATTTGCAGCAGTGGGTTATTATCACTGCCACCGGCAGTCACTGCTTTTTGATACTCATCTCGCGCAGCTTCTTTGTTGCCTTGCGCTAACAGTACATCGCCTTTCACCTCAGCTACCTGAGCAGCAAAGCTCTCTGGCATCGGGTTACCCAGTGTCGCCAGTGCCGCACTGTAATCTTCGCGCGCAGCCTGCACACGGGCCAGACGCAGATAAGCCGTCGCTTTTAGCTCTGGTGATTTAACGGTGTTTGCAGCGAAGTTGAGCTTTTCTTGTGCAACGTCCAGTTTGCCTTGTTCAACGGCTTCTTTTGCTGCCACAAACGCAGCCAGTACCGAATAGCTAGACTCACCATTCGCTGCTAAAAAGTCATCGCTTTTGGTCAGAACGTCACCACTATCAACCAACTGGTTATAGGCTTCAGAACCTGCTTCTGCGGTGTCAATTTGATGCTGGTTATAAGCTTTCCAACCATACAGACCACCCAGGCCCAGCACCGCACCGATGATCAAAGATGTTCCATTTTCACGGAAAAATCGTTTTATTGCTTCGGCTTGTTGTTCTTCTGTTGAATAAATTTCCATTCTGACCTCTTTATTAATAGCGTAAAGCCAGTCCCTTTTCAGATAACTGGCCTGACTTTACTGCGCCTGGGCGCTTAATCCACTAACGCCGACAACAGGCTTTTTGCCTCTGCCAGTGTCAGGGTAACTTGTTCTTTGTGTTCGCGGAGATACTTAACCGTCACCTTACCTTCGGCCAATTCATCTTCGCCAAAAATCAGGGCAACTTGTGCATCGCTCTTATCCGCACGTTTCAGTTGTTTTTTGAAGTTGCCGCCACCGGCATTGACCAGTACGCGCAGGCCTGGGATCTCACTGCGTAGTTGTTGCGCAATAACCGGCGCCTGAATGCCAGCCTGTTCGCCCATCGCTGCAACGAATACATCGGCATTACGGCGTAATGTGCCGATACGCTCAAGCTCTTGTAACATCAGTACAAGACGCTCCATGCCCATTGCAAAGCCCACAGCCGGCGTCGCTTTACCACCAACCTGCTCTACCAGGCCATCATAACGCCCGCCGGCACACACAGTACCTTGAGCACCTAAGCTGTCGGTTACCCATTCAAATACGGTGCGGTTATAATAATCCAGGCCGCGTACCAGTTTTTCATTAACCTGGTATTCGACGCCAGCGGCGTCTAAACGTTCACATAAATTTGCAAAATGTTCGCGCGACTCTTCGTCCAGATATTCTGACAATTTTGGCGCGTTCACCAAAATGGCCTGCACGTCCGGATTTTTGCTGTCCAGCACACGTAACGGATTGCTGTGCATGCGGCGTTTTGAATCCTCATCCAGATCCGCTTCGTGTTGTTCAAGAAACGCAATCAAAGCCTCACGATAGGCTGCACGCGCTTCATTTGAACCCAAAGAGTTGAGTTCCAGGCGAACAAATTCGCTGATCCCAAACTGCTGCCACAGGCGCGCCGTCATCAGGATCACTTCAGCATCCATATCGGCACTTGCCACACCAAAGGTTTCTACACCAAACTGATGGAACTGGCGGTAGCGGCCCTTTTGTGGACGCTCGTGACGAAACATAGGTCCCATGTACCACAAACGCTGCTCCTGATTATACAGTAAGCCATTCTGGTTACCGGCCCGCACACAAACCGCGGTGCCTTCAGGACGCAAGGTCAGGAGATCGCCATTACGATCTTCGAAGGTATACATTTCTTTTTCAACGATGTCGGTGACTTCACCAATTGAGCGCTTGAATAACTCGGTGGATTCCACGATAGGAAAGCGGATCTCCTGATATCCAAAAGATGCCACTGTGTCACGTAAGATAGATTCTACCTTCTGCCAGACTTGCGTATCACCCGGCAGACAATCGTTCATACCTCGAATTGCCTGAATTTGTTTTGCCACTGAAAATCCTAGTAATCTAATTTTTTACACGAAACGGCTGGCTAAGCCCGATGACTTAGCCAGATCTGATAAACCCGCTATTATACCCAGCTCGGCTAAAACGTAAACGCTTAGTTTGCCGGGTCTGCCGCGCTTACTCGACTATCTTGACGTCGATTTTGGGTTCATTTTGTTGTTTTTCAACATAGCTGCGTACCTGCTCTTCCAGCTGTTCAACGATGTGATCGTTGTCGATACGCATTTTTTGACGCTCACCATTGATATAAAGGCCCGAACGGCGGTTTGCCCCTGCCAGACCCAAATCGCTCACCAAAGCCTCACCCGGACCATTTACCACACAGCCGATTACAGAAACCGAAATTGGGGCTGTGATGTCTTCCAGGCGTTCTTCCAGTTGATTCATGGTGTTAACCACATCAAATTCCTGACGGGAGCAACTTGGACAGGCAATAAAGTTAATCCCGCGCGAACGAATACGCAGCGACTTCAAAATATCAAAGCCTACTTTGACTTCCTGAACTGGATCGGCTGCCAGGGATACCCGCAGCGTATCACCAATCCCCTCAGCCAACAGCATACCTAAGCCCACTGCCGACTTGACCGAACCGGCACGCATCCCACCGGCTTCAGTGATCCCCAAATGCAGTGGTTGGTCAATTTCTTTGGCCAACAGGCGATATGCCCCAACCGCTAAGAAAACGTCTGACGCTTTAACCGAGACTTTAAATTGATCAAAGTCGAGCCGCTGTAAGATCTCAACATGACGCATCGCTGACTCAAGCAAAGCTTCTGGCGTAGGTTCGCCATATTTTTCCTGCAGATCCCGCTCCAGCGAGCCGCCATTCACTCCGATACGGATCGGAATGTTCTTATCACGAGCAGCATCAACGACTGCACGAATACGCTCTTCATTGCCGATGTTACCTGGGTTGATGCGTAAGCAATCCACACCATACTCAGCCACTTTCAGGGCGATTCGATAATCAAAATGAATGTCGGCGACCAGCGGTATCTCGGACTGTTCTTTGATGCTCTTAAACGCTTCTGCGGCTTCCATAGTCGGAACAGAGACCCGCACAATGTCCGCGCCGGCATCGGCAATCGCCCGGATCTGAGCCACAGTGGCGTCCACGTCCAGGGTATTGGTATTGGTCATCGACTGCACGGCGATCGGTGCTCCGTCCCCGATGGGCACATTCCCCACATTAATACGCGTGGATTTTCTACGTTTGATCGGTGATTCTGAAAACATGACGATTACTCTGCTAACGGTAAATTAAATTTGGCTAAACGATTGCGCGGCAAGCCGGAAATATCCACAGCTGCGCCATCGAGTGTGATGCTCACGGCAAGGTGTTTGCCCAGTACGACGGAAAACGGGGCCTGCCCACTGACGGTCATGGTGTACCCGGCTTTCTTCACCCCAAAAGCAACGCGCTCCTGACTGGCATCGAAGATCTCTACCCAGCTGTCTTCTTTAAACACCATCACAATGGTGTTCTGCTCAAGCTCTGGCTGAGGATTACGCTCGGTCGCGGGTGCAGCTTGCACCTCTGCAACGGCATCGTTTTGTATGATTGCGCTCGTTTCTGGCGCTGGTTGTGTGGCCTCTTGAGATGGCTCTGATGCAGGCTCTGACGCAGGCTCCTGGGTCATATCTATGGCCGGTTTTTCGGGCTCACTAGCACTGTCAGGCTGATACTCAGGAGTCACTGTATCAGGTTCATCTGCCACAGCTTGCAATGCGCTCTGCTCGTCATTTTGCCCATCGCCTGAAACAACATTGGCCTGAGGTATATCCCGGGCATCACCTGGTGTGATCTCGCTCTGAGAGCTGCTGTTTTGCCAGAACCAAATCGCGGAGCTGCCCACGACCAGGATCAAGACTGCATAGCTGAACCACATCAGGCGGTTGTCGTGCGCTTCTTTCTCCGTACGGCGAGAAAAGCTCTTCATTTTGCCTTTCTGTTCAGGCACAACGGGAGACTGATATAATTTCAGTGTTTCCTGCGCATCCAGGCCCAGTAAATGACAGTAACTCTTGATGTAGCCCCGTACAAAAGTTTCGGGACCCAGGTTCTGATAGTCGTCCTGCTCTAATTTGTTGATCTGGGTTTCACTGAGCTTCAACCGTGTGGTGATCTCTTCATAGCTGACACCCCTGTCATGTCTGGCTTTGGCCAGAGTTTGTCCAAGCGACAATAAATCGCTGCTATTTTCTGTATCTAATTCTGCTTCGTTCATAAGGTATAGTTATCTGGATCCACGATTAAGAGATGTCGCCCTGGTTGTAAGACGATATCCGGGGTCAATTTGTTCCACCGCATCAGGTCGTCAATCTGGAGATTATATTCCATTGCAATGTCGAATAGCGACTGGCCCTGACCTATGGTGTGTACAATCTTAGGATCGTTCAAATACACCACCTGACCAATCGACAGCTGGTCCGACTCACGTAAATTATTCCATGCCATCAGCTTTTCTAACTTCAGGTTGTACTTCACTGAAACACTGAACAGGTTTTCCCCCAACCTGATGATGTGCTGAGGAATACTAGGTAGCATCAGGTCGGTATTCAGCAGGCCTCCAACAGTACGGCCCTGCACAGTTTCTGCCACAGGCTCTGCGGGAAGTTGCGCAAGCCAGCTATCTGTAGGCTTATCGGTTACTACGGCCGCGTCCCTGGTGCGTGCAGAAGGCGCTGAAAAGGCGATATCAGTCGGATCAGGCTCATAAAAGACCACCTGTCCTCTTGTATCTGATGCACCTGGTTTAACGGTGTCTGCGGCTTTATCAGGCACACTCTGAGCCGTTACTGTAGCCTGCGCGGGTGAATTCTGAGTGAACTGCTGTGCACGCAACGAACGTGCTGATGTTGGTACCGGTTGCTGTGCGGGTTCAGATACAACCGGCGCAAGCGCAAGTGTCTGAGGCCGAGGACTGGCCGGTTCGACTTTTCGACGCACCTTGATCTTGGGTTCAGCCACCAAATGCGTTGGCGACTTGTGGGTAATTTTTGTCAACTGGGCCTGACGATATTGCTCTTTCAGACGCTCAAATTCACTGTCTTTCAGACGTTGCTGAAGCACCAGTGCCGCCTGGGGCGACTCCGGATACGTCTGTAGCAGCAAAGTCGCGGTTTCTTCTGCTTGTTGCAAATGGCCTTTGCGTACTTCCAATAAATGAGACAGTAATAACCCACGCGCAGAGACAAACCCACGGTCGCCGTACACCTTCAGTACTTCCTCTGCGCGATGCAACTCACTTTTCGCATAGTGCAAGCCAGCCATCAGTAGCAAAGTCGACTGACGCTGCCCATTGTGTTTTTCAGCGCTGCCCAGATACTCCAGTGCCAGCTCGAAGTTATCCTGGCGCAGTGCACACATCGCAAGGTTTTCATAGCTTTGTGCAACACGGATATAGCTCGGTATGTCAATGGCTTTAAGCAGCTGCTCAGTGGCGGCGTCATATTTGCCGATGCGACACAGGAAAGTGCCATAATTATTAAGCGTGTTTGGGTCTTCCGGGGCAAGTGTGAGGGCTTTTTGATAGGCCTGCTCGGCACGCGCATTCTCCCCAACTTGCTCGTAATAATAAGCCAGTGAGTAGTGTGCTTCGGGCAATTGTGGTGCCAATGTCAGTGCTCGTTCGAGATTAAACTTGGCCTGGGTATTATTGCCATTCGCCAGGTATTGTAGCGCCAGTGAAATACGCGTTTTAGCAGCATCTTCGCGACTCGCCTTACTCTGCACAACCGGCTTGTCGCTGTTGGCATAACGCGTTTCGGTCACACAACCACTGAGTGTCACGCCCAGTATCAACAGCAACCCGGTACGGGCAACCTGAGCACGCTTTGAGACCTCAAAGGAGAAGCTTTTTACCAATGAAAACATAGCTGAACTAAACACTTTAGTTAAAAGCGCGCATTGACAAGTCACAATTGGCGCAAGGCCGCAGGCATAGCTCACCAGAGCGCTGTTGATCTATGCCCATATATTACCCGAATGCGTTCGAGTTTCACCCTTTTTTTAGCCAACCTTCACGGCTATGGCGTTGTCTTCCAGCTGCTTTTTCTTCGCAAGACGTTTGGTTCTGTCGACCACATCACCAACCAGCTGGCCACAAGCGGCGTCGATATCATCACCACGGGTACGACGAACGATACAGGTTAACCCGGCTGCCTGAAGTACTTTAGAGAAACGGTCGATACGGCTGTTACTCGAACGTCCATACTCGTTACCCGGGAACGGGTTGAATGGGATCAGGTTAATTTTAGACGGTGTACCTTTCAATACTTGAACCAATTCATGCGCATGATCGGTGCTGTCGTTCACGCCCTGTAGCATGACGTATTCAATGGTGACGTCTTTATTGGCTTTCGAACCATCAATATAACGACGACAGGCCGCCAGGAACTCTTCAATTGGATACTTTTTATTGATCGGCACCAACTCATCACGTAGCGGGTTATTTGGCGCATGCAGAGAAATTGCCAAGGCCACATCAATTTTTTCTTTCAGAATATCCAGCGCCGGCACCACACCTGAGGTACTCAAGGTCACACGACGTTTGGACAAGCCAAATGCCCAGTCATCCATCATCAGTTCCATTGCTGGCACTACGTTGTTGATGTTGAGCAGCGGCTCACCCATACCCATCATGACCACATTGGTGATCGGGCGTTTAGTGCTATCGCCATCGTGCAAGCCGATATCTTTGGCCACGCGCCACACCTGGCCAATGATCTCACTGACCTTGAGGTTACGGTTAAAGCCCTGTTGCGCGGTTGAGCAGAAGGTACACTCCAGTGCACAGCCAACCTGAGACGAGACACACAAAGTGGCACGGTCTTTTTCCGGGATCCACACAGTTTCCACTTCCTGTCCGCCATCCAGTACAAGCGCGTACTTAATGGTGCCATCACTGGCTTGCTGGCGCACTGAGATCTCAGGTGCGCGGATCTCACATTCTGCCTGCAACTTGGCACGCAGCTTTTTGTTAATATTGCTCATGTCATCGAAGTTATCGATGCCGAAGTGGTAAATCCATTTCATGACCTGATCGGCGCGAAACGGTTTTTCACCGTATGATGCAAACAACTCGCGCATCCCCTCGCGATTTAAATCAAGTAAGTTAATTTTTTTCTCAGTCGTAGTCATGAAACAACCCCAGATCAGATGACGGCCAGTGCAAATTTAATAAAGCGCCAAATTGTACAAAATTCAACCAGCGCTTTCAAATCTGAATACTTTGCTAAGCCCGCTGCATGTTGCATTCAGGCTTAGTAAAATACATCAGGGACGAAAAAAGGGCGCTAAGGCCCTTCTTTCATGTCACAGTGCTCGAATTAACGAGTACGTGCGCACAGCTCTTCTTCAGTGAAGAAGTAAGCGATTTCACGTGCAGCAGACTCTGGAGCGTCTGAACCGTGTACCGCATTTTCGTCGATGCTGTCAGCGTAATCAGCACGTAGCGTACCCGCTAGCGCTTCAGCTGGGTTAGTTGCACCCATGATTTCACGGTTTTTACGGATTGCATCTTCACCTTCAAGTACCTGAACCATTACTGGACCAGATGTCATGAACTCAACCAAAGCACCGAAGAAAGGACGCTCTTTGTGCTCAGCGTAGAAACCTTCCGCTTTCTCTTGAGAAAGGTGGATCATTTTAGCTGCAACGATCTTCAGACCAGCAGACTCGAAACGGTTGTAGATTGCACCGATGTGGTTTTTAGCTACCGCATCAGGCTTAACGATTGAAAAAGTACGCTCTAAAGCCATCTTTTTTGCTCCAAAATGAAATTAATGAATTTATACGGGCGCGAATTATACGCGTTTTAGATGTAAAAACCTACTATTTCCGTCCCGCTTTGATTTTGTGTGAAACGCAACCTGCCGTTACAGCATTGGAGTCGGCTATCCCGCAGATCCGGAAAAACCTGATCCAGGTCAAATCATCCCAGTAAACCTTGCCCTATACTGCGCCGCTTTTTGATTTAACCCAATTGCCCAAGCCCTTGTACTGTATGAAGTACGGGCCAAACAGGCGATTGATTTACCCCAACAGCTGACCCGTAATCAGTTCAATGTATGAGGTTTGAGATGTTTGTACCTGAGCTCCTTTCACCCGCAGGTAGTTTAAAGAATATGCGTTACGCTTTTGCGTATGGTGCCGATGCCGTTTATGCCGGCCAGCCACGCTACAGCCTGCGCGTGCGTAACAATGAATTCGACCTGGCCAATCTCGAAATTGGCATCAACGAAGCCCACCAGCAGAATAAAAAGCTGTATGTGGTGTCTAACATTGCTCCGCATAACGGCAAGGTGAAAACCTACCTGCGCGATATCGAGCCAGTCATTGCCATGCAACCGGATGCCCTGATCATGTCAGATCCGGGCCTCATCATGCTAGTACGTGAAAAATGGCCTGACATGCCCATCCATTTGTCGGTCCAAGCCAACGCTGTCAACTATGCTGCCGTGCAATTCTGGGCAAAACAAGGGATCGAGCGCGTGATCCTGTCACGGGAACTGTCACTGGAAGAAATTGCCGAAATCCGCACTCTGTGCCCGAATACCGAACTGGAAGTATTCGTACATGGTGCACTGTGCATGGCTTACTCCGGGCGTTGCCTGCTGTCAGGCTACATCAACAAACGAGACCCAAATCAGGGGACCTGTACCAATGCGTGTCGCTGGAGCTACGATGTTAAGTCAGGACAGGAAACGGCAACGGGCGATGTGGTGCACAAAATCGACCCGCAACAGGTGATCCCGACCCTGGGAGACGGACAGCCGACTGATCAGGTGTTTATGCTCGAAGAGCAAGGGCGCCCGGGAGAATATATGCCTGCATTTGAAGATGAGCATGGCACTTACATTATGAACTCCAAAGATCTGCGTGCCGTGCAATATGTTGACCAACTGACCAAGATGGGTGTACACAGCCTGAAAATAGAAGGCCGCACTAAATCCTTCTACTACGTCGCCAGAACCGCGCAGGTGTATCGTCGTGCCATTGACGATGCCGTCGCTGGCAAACCTTTCGATCCTTCCTTGATGCGTACACTGGAAAACCTGGCACATCGGGGTTATACCGAAGGCTTCCTTAAACGCCACGCTCACCAGGAATACCAAAACTACGACTATGGCCACTCCGTATCGGATCAACAGCAGTTTGTTGGTGAGATTTTGGGCCGTCACGACAACGGTCTGGTGGAAATTGACGTCAAAAACAAGTTCTGTACCGGTCACAGCCTGGAGCTGATGACACCCCAGGGCAATATCAGCTTTACTCTGGAACACATGGAAAACAAAAAAGGTGAGCTGATCAGCGATGCCAAAGGTTCTGGCCATATAGTTAAAATTCCGCTGCCTGAAGACATTGACCTTAATCATGCCATTTTGATGCGTAACCTGGGTGCTCAGGAAGACACCCGTAACCCGTTTAAAAAAGCCTAAGCTAGCCAAAACGGAGTGTGAACAATGGCGTTACTGATCAACAGTAAATGTATTAACTGCGATATGTGTGACCCGGAATGTCCTAACCAGGCCATTTATATGGGTGAAAAAATCTACCAGATAGACCCGGAAAAATGTACGGAGTGTGTCGGGCACTACGACCAGCCAACCTGTGTGAGTGTCTGCCCGATAGATTGTATTAAGCCCGATCCTGCACATCGCGAAAGCCTCGACACCCTGGCCGAAAAGTACCTCAAACTGACCGGCCAGAGTTGATCCCAGAAAAGCGCCTGACGGCGCTTTTTCTTTTACCAATCCCCAGTTATTAGTCGCAGAAAGTAAACTAATACAGCAATATCCACCGTATTACAGTGTGATTAATCGAGTACAGTTTGATTGCAAAACCCAAGGGCTGTGCCAGACTTGCTTAGATATCTGACTCTTAAACAGGGAGCTTTTATGGCTGGCTGCAAAACATGTCGTTGCCATACCGATTATCGCATGGACATTACCATGGCGATGCAACCAATCGTGGACCTGCGCAACCGACAAGTTTATGCCTATGAAGCTCTGGTCAGAGGGACACAGGGACAATCAGCCGGGCAAGTGCTGTCCCAGGTAACAAAGGATAGCAAGTATTATTTCGATCAATTGTGTCGCACAACCGCCATTGAAATGATGGCCAAACTCAGCGACACCGCGAAACTGTCTATCAACTTTTTACCCAACGCCATTTACGACCCCCAAACCTGCTTGCGTAAAACGCTTGAAGCCGCCGACCAATTCAATCTGGCCAAAGAGCGCATTATTTTCGAAGTCTCGGAGCAGGAGCATCTTACCGATCCTGACAAACTCATCGACATTGCCAACACCTACAACAAAAACGGCTTTAAAGTTGCGCTGGACGATTTTGGTGCCGGTTACGCCGGCATTGAAGTACTACATCGTTTTCAACCCGATATCATCAAACTCGATATTGCGCTGATCAATGGGATAGCACAGGACCCGGTTAAGCAGGCCATTGTAGACGGTGTGTGCCTGATGGCGCGCCGGTTGAATATCGATTTAGTGGTAGAAGGCGTTGAAACCGAAGACGATTATAGGTGCCTGTGCGATTTAGGCGTTTATCTGATGCAAGGTTATTTATTTGCCAAGCCAGTGGTTGCCACTTTGCCCCAACCGAGCTTTCCCACATCGCCGTAATACGCTCCAGGTAAGGATTACTCACATGGAAACCAACAGCTTTGAATCTTTTTTTCATGATGCCTACATGCCACACGGGCATTGCTACTTGTGGCAACCTCATTTGCTATGGGGTAATGTCATCTCAGATTTACTGATTGCCACCGCTTACTTCTCTATCCCCATCGCAATCATGATTTTTGCCAAAAAGCGGCCGGATGTTGGCGGGCACTGGCTGTTTGTGTTGTTTTCAAGCTTTATCCTGCTGTGTGGACTGACCCACCTGATAGGTATTTATACCGTCTGGCAAGGCGCATATGGCATGCATGCCATTGCCAAAATGGCCACTGCGCTGGTCTCTATCACCACCGCAGTGTACATGTTTCGACTGATCCCCAGTGCAATTGCCATTCCGACCCCGAATCAATTTCAGGGTGTGTCCCGTAAGCTCGATAAGGTCACTCAGGAAAAGTATCAGCTGGACTCCAAGCTGGCTGAGCACGAGTTGACCCACTTTATTCTCAATACCCTGCCCGCAAGTATCGTGGTACTCGATGACACATTTAGGATCACTCAGTGTAACCCTCACTTTCTCAAGACCTTAGGCCTCAAGGACAATCAGCCAAACGGGCAGTCTCTGAGTGAATTAATCGAGTTCAGTGACCCCTTTACCACCATAGACACATTGACCCATAAATTAAACAATGCTGACACGGCTGAGCTGGCGACTTTATGCCACATTAAAGTGGAAAACAAACCCGCTATTCCGATGGAAATGAAACTCGTGAAAGCACAGTTTGAAAGACAAAGTGTGGTGCTGGCGCTGTTTAATAACCTGAGTACCCTGAAAAATACCGAACGGGCACTAAAAGAATCGGACAAGAAAATGCGCCGGGCCGTCAATGCCACCGCCGATGGTATCTGGGAATGGAATGTGGTGACTGGCGAGGTCAGTTATTCGCCCCGACTGATGGCGATGATAGGCAAAGCAGATATCGAACACCCAAGCTATGAAGACTGGTTTGAGCATATTCACCCGGAGTACCGTGTGCGTGTGGAGCAGGCCATTGAACAGCATTTCCAAAGCAAAGAACAATATCAGGTGGAATATCAGGGCCGCAACGAACATGGTGAATATAGCTGGTTTTTGGCCGTGGGCAACAGCCAGTTTGATGAGCAAGGCAAACCCCTGTTGATGTCTGGTGCACTACGCAACATCGAGTCCAGCAAAATACTAGAGCGCCAGATCAGTGAAAAAACCAACATTTTAAACGCCATTTATAATGGTGCCAGTCAGGCCATTTGGCTGTTACAGATCGAATCGGATGGCGACTTTACCTTTTTAGAGTTTAATCCGACTGCCTGTCAGCGGGCCTCCATTAAGCTTGAGGACATTCAATTCAAACGCCTGTCAGAGCTGCGCGGTAAAATGTTTGATGATCAAATCCTTGATCACATTCAGGATAACTACCAGACCTGTTGCGAACTCAAAAAGCCGTTGGAATATATTGAGATGTTACCCACTCATGATCAGGAACTTTGGTATCAAACAACACTTTACCCGTTACTCAATAGCGAGGGGAAAGTCACCAAACTGGTTGGCACCGCCATTGACATCACAGCACGTAAATATGCCGAAACCGAGCTAAGGGACAGCCAGCAGTTTTTGCAGCGTATCATAGACTCCGCCGTATGCGGTTTATACCTATATGATTTGAAGCAGCAGGCCAATGTGAAAATTAATCGCAGATATACACATCTGCTTGGCTATACACTTCAGGAGTTGGAAAACTGTCAATTCATGAATCTGTTTCACCCACAAGAACATGCACTGCTGGATGCACACATGAAAGAAGTCAGTGCCAGTCAGAATGGAGATTTGATCCCGCTCACCTATCGCTTTAAACACAAGCAAGGCCACTGGGTTTGGTGCTATTCACTGGATACCATAGTGTCCCGCGATGAACAGGGCGAACCTGAGCTCATGCTGGGTACTTTTGTGGACATTACAGAACAAACCAATTTGCAGAGCGACTTACAGGAGTCTGCTGCAAACCTGACACATTGTGCGTCTATTGTGTCGCGCGACCTCCAGGCGCCACTGAGCAAAGTTTCTACGCTTTGCGATAGCTTGTCACACAGTCTGGCAACGGCGCTGAAAGAAAACGATCAAGCCGCCTCTGAAATGGACCAGCTCCTGGGTGAGACTGAGCGCATGTGTGCCATGGCCCAGGATCTGCTTATATTGTCCCGACTACATACACACCCGCTAACACTAAACCGAGTTTCCCTGAATAGCCTGATCTCACAAGCCTGTGACCAGCTGAGTCGTACAATTGCAAAAAGTCAGGCACAAATCATCTGCGACACTCCAGATTGCGAGCTGCAAGTTGATAACGCTTTGTTTATTCAGGTCTGGCAAAAATTAATTGCCACCAGCATTCAATGTTGTGAGGTCAATCATACACCCTGTGTGCGGATCAGTGCCGAACATGAAGGCGAAGCTGTCATGCTGCGCTACCAGGATAATGGTAGCGGGATACCACAGCAGCTCAGACAACACATCTTTGCTCCCGGCCACAACCTCAATGGTGACAGTTATGAAGGCAGCTGGATTGGTCTGTCCTTGTGTAAAAAGCTAGTCGATATGCACGACGGGCAAATTACCTATACCGATAACACACAGGGCGGCGCCCATTTCTTGATAGCGCTTAAACAGCCCGGGTAATCATGGCAATCGTTTAAGCAGCAAATGATCAAGGTGACATACCTTTCTATTGGCAGGCTCAGCTGCACTGCCGAATTGACCTTATGTCACCGTCTTAAACTGGGTGCAGAGTTTAACGCTCGCCGGCACGCGATTAATGCTCGAACTCTGACGCGCTCGCTGAGCTTACCTATTATTGATACCGACCCGAGGTAATAAAGCGGCCAAGCTATTGAATGGTGCATCAAGAAGCCTGATCAGGCCAGGGCTCAGTCCTTACTTTGTTGCTCGCTAAACGCTTGCCTTCCTCACTTCCCCCTGAGCACCTCCTTAAGGTATCAGGTTAAAACCGTGTTCTGTCATCACAGCAACAACGGTCCTAGTCAGTCAGCAGTTCAATCCCCCCAAATTAATGAAACAAATTTGTAAACAAAAAGAAACAAAAGCGAATTACAGAGCAAAAGCTCAAATTGTACATTTATTAAACAAGAGGATATACCTGACTATGCACTCACCTTAATGAGGATACAACATGAAAACACTACAATACGCTTTACTGGCAGCCGGACTGGCCCATTTATCCGCGCATGCGCAAGGTCAGCACCACGATCAAACAGCCTTTCAGATCAACGGAGATACGCTGACAAAACATGCGCTCACTCCCCTGCTCAACATAGACACGCAGCAATTCCTGTTCAGTAATACACTCCAGCAAACAGACTGGGAAAGCACGCTGGCAACCCTTGCGCCCCATTTACAGAACCAGCTGGAAACTCTGTTACACTGGGCCGGTCACGCCAGCATCAACCCCAAGTTATTGCTCGCAATGATGGAACAACACAGTCAGCTGCTCTCCGCACCGACACCAGCAGCATTTGAAAGGCCGTTCGGTCTGTTGGTGGCACCATCCGGATTTTCAGCACAACTGGAAGCACTGACCCATGGACTGTCACAGCACTTTTATGCGTATGAACAATGGCAAAGTCAACAACGCAATCAGGTGCAGCATACAGTATCTGACCATCTCCACAATCAGGCGCTCACTGTCACGCCAGCGACCTTTGCACTAAGCGCTGTACTGGATGATGCTAAAGCCTTTGCTCAGGTGGCCGGGCAGTATCAATCCTACTTTGGCGACGCGTTACTCAACCCCGCTGCACGCTCAGCAACGCCGGATGTTGAGTCCATAGCCATCAATAATAGTTTTTATCTTAATTTCCCCTGGCCATCAGGCTATGCCTGGTACAGTGGTGGTGCTCATTCCAATACCGGTTCGGGCTATCCCTACTCCTCGCTGGATTTCAACAATAACTCTGGTGGCTGGGGGTCCAATACCCCCTGGGTTCAGGCGGCGCATGGTGGCACCGTGACACGTTATTCACGCTGTAACATCCGTATTACGCACCCCAGTGGCTATGCGACTCAGTATTACCACATGGATGCACTTCAATATCAAACTGGTGACGTGATTGATGCCGGTGCCTGGCTCGGTCGATATGCCAATGACTACAACACAGCGCTGTGTCAGGGCGGTCAGTCAAGCGGACCTCACTTGCACTTCTCCCTGCTGTATAATGGTCGCTTTGTTTCTTTACATAACGCCTATATCAGTGGTTACCGGGTCGATGTCGGCAACTACAATTACGACGACAATTGCAACCGTTTTTACTTTGAGCGCAATGGCTACCGTACCTGTGCCTGGCGTGCACTCTACCGATAACTCTCCGCGTCTCGAAAGGTGGTCAGAAGAAACGTCTGATCACCTGTGTATCATGCCACCCCAACCATATGAATCATCAATATTCCTCTCTTTAGGGGCAGAAAAGCGTCGCTCATATCCTGGCTACTTTGTCTGTGACAAAATGGAATGTTCCAATACGACATACAGATCCGGTCAGTTCCAAAAATTGAAAATAAGTACTAAACATCTTGTAAAAAATATGTATATTTAGGTTAACGGAACAACAAAAGGACAGTCGAGATAATGATGTATTCAGACAATCAAACGCGTGGTGCTCTGTTCGTCCTGACAGACCAAAAGACCAACACGCTGAGTCAGGATTTCCTCATGTTTGTCAAAATGCTTGAGGCTTGCGGTAACAATATCAAGGTCGATACCCGCCTGCCAATCACTGAGCACAGAGCGCACTACCAGCTGTTTCTGGTCGATGTCAGCCACCGCGAGTGTCGCGATTTACTCAGCGCGCAGCTCAGAGCGTTAGCACAACATCACAGCGTCTTACTATTTAATGCCTGCCCGGATACCCTGAACGAGCAAACCGCATTGCTTGCCAATGTCAAAGGTGTGCTCTATCAGGGCGCTTCGCCGGAAAGTCAATTCAAAGGCATTCAGCGTGTACTGGGCGGCGAATTATGGTTTGGCAGAGGCGCTATTTCACTAGCGTTCAGCGCCCTGATGCAGCGCCTGCCACAGGCGCTGCCAGCACTGTCAGACGAACAAAGAGACATTACGCTGGCCTCACTCACTAAACGCGAAAAGTCGGTGATCCGACTGCTCGCTGATGGGGCCAAAAACGACGATATTGCTGATTCTCTGAATATCAGTAGTCATACCGTCAAAACCCATATTTACAGCGCGTTTAAAAAGACCAACTCGCGCAATCGGATTGAGCTGGCCAACTGGGCACAGCAGCACATCCCCTTCGGTGGACTGGCCAATTAACCCGCCTGCTGCTCAGGTTTAGCAGCCCACACACCTTTTTCGAGGCCCTGATGCACTAACAACGTCAGGGCTTTTTCAATCGCCTGAGTCACACAAATATGCATGGGCTCATTTTCACTGTATCCGGCTTCCGCTTCGGCCAGGCGTTTATAGCTGACGTAACGAAAGAATCCTGCACGCATTTCCTTTGACAGCACTTTTTTGCTGGTCGCAACCGACAGCAAAACCTGGCCCGTACGGACATCCACCGCGCGCAGGTAAATACTAATGGTATCTTCGCGATATAGCTCAGATGCGCCAATCCCAAAGTACTCCATCCCCATGCCGCCGGTTTTGATATTGGCATCATAACTGATGATGCCGCCCTCAAAGATCAGCTTGGCATGCGTCAATGGTGGCAGGCTGTTTGCGTTTTCCTGGTCCTGCATTGCCGCCCGGGTGATCTTGCGCTCGGTCAGCAGGTTTTGCAGCCCTTCACGTTCAATGGGAATAAACCAGTCCGTTTCATGCAGCGCCTGCATCAGAATTGAGTTAGCCCCCTGCGTCACTGCCGTCGAAAATGAGCTGACGTTTTCCTGGGGTTTATATTGTCCGGTCTGGTCTCGAAATGAATACACAGAAACCGGGATTGGTCCACGTGGCGTAGGCAATGCTTTTAATTCGCTGAAGACTTCAGTGGCAGCCAGTGGCTGTGCCTTCGCCATAGGTGGTGGCAGCACAGGGATACTGCTACAGGCACTCAGCAATAACATAAAACAGGTAATACTCAGGTACTTCATTAACCAAACCTCGGCACTTCCAATGTTGTAATATCACCCGTCAGCGTGTTGGTGATCTGCACCGTGATGGAATCCGGTGTACTGGTGATCACCTGAATTTCGTAATCCCCACTCATAAACGTCGAGTCTTTATCAAAAATGCTGTCTTCGACTTCATCACCAAACGCCGTGGACGTAATTTCCCTGACCATGCGATTCAGGTAAGTCCGCTCCAGCGACTCCTGGAATCGGTCGCCATAAGATTTTTCAATCACTGGCGCACGATGTTTATTTTGAGCCTGTGCCTTGTTTAATAACATGTTGGCATTGAGAGGGTTGCCGCCGAATGACGGATTAATGGGCTTATAAACCAATTCAGTCGCATGCAGCGACAAACTGCATAGTGCCCCCAAGCAACCTAGTATTGTTGTTTTCATTGTTACCACCCGCTTGTTGCTAAATCTGGAGAGTGTTGCTGATGCTGTGCGCTGGCCATGGCATCCATAATGGCAAATAACGCCGTCTCGACGCGCTCTTTTAACGGTCCACCGCGACGTCCCATGGCAGTGGCATAAACCAGCTGGTTGTTCATAAATACCTGTAACCGCGTACCCGCGCGCGGCAACACGGTTTCTTTAATGGTGATATTCACACCTGCGGTGCCCGGTACATCGCGCCACAACTGCGAAAAATCAAAATAAAACTGATAGCCAAAGCGGCTGATACTCTGGTCAATAACCAGTCCTCCCAGCTCAACTTCCTCATCGGCGCCCTGACTGTGTGGTATCACGCTCAAAAGCAAAATACCGAGAATAAATAGCGTATACTTCATAACAACAACGTTGGCCACAAAACCACTCGGTTTTGTGGCCACATAGCTTACTGCTGCGTCACAGTGGCAACGTTATAGTCACCGACCTGGGTAATATTCACAGTCTGGCCATTGCCACTCACCCCACCTTCAACCAGGTTGCCAAAGCCGTCCTGATTAATCTGGATGTTGTTGTCGCTGCCATTAACCACAAACGCACCTGAACCAACACCGGCAACAAAGTTCGCGCCACCAGTTTGTTCAATGGCGATGTCATTGCCACTGCCTTCAAGCATCAAATCGATGGCGTTCAGTTCACCGCTTTGTACCAAATCAAGCTGATTCAGCCCACTTTCCGCCACAGAAGCAAGTGTCACTGACACACCGTTACTGTCGCCGGTTTGCGCAACATTCAGCATGTTGTTGTTACTGCTCAGTGCGTTGTCCGGATACGATGACTGCAACACAACTTCGTTGTTATCACCATTTTGGATCACGCCGACTTCACTGCCATTGCTGTTGAATTTCGCAATGTGCAGCTCATTATTGTCACCCAGCTGCAAAGTGCTGTACTCATTGTCATCACCCACGGCGCCAAGGTAAGCCTGGTTGTCGTTACCACGCTGCTGTGCATCGAAGTCATTGTCATTGCCCACTACGTCGAACGTAGTCTGGTTGTTGTCTCCCAGCTGTGCCACAGTGACATAGTTGCTGTCACCGCTGAACAGGGTAGAAGTCATGCGGTTGTCATTACCTTCCTGCTCCAGGTCAACCCGGTTGCTTTCACCCTGGAGTTCAGCCATGTCAACCCGGTTACCATTGCCTGCGCTTTGCTCAACCTGTAACTCATTGTCGTTGCCCGTCAGCACATCAATAGTGAATTTGTTGTAATTGCCTTCCTGAGAGAGCGTCAGATCATTGTCGTTGCCCTGTAAAATAGTCAGATTCAGCTCGTTGTATACCCCATCTTGATCGACTTCAATGCTGTTCTGATCGCCCTGTACACGGTCAATGTTCACTTCACCCCAGGAGCCCAACTGGGTAGCAACAACCTGGTTATTGTTACCTTGCATGTCAGTGTTGTAGAACCAGTGGCCACCACTGCTTTGCTCAACATGAATGTGGTTGCCATCACCATTAATGGTGTTCGTCACTTCATTGTCGATACCCAGATAAGCAACACCACGCTGGGTGATGTTTAAGCTATTGTCATTACCATTGAGATCTGTCAGTGTGCCGTTACCCTCGCCATCCTGACTGTGTTCCTGGGTATTGCCATCGCCTACGACCGTTGCTTTGGTCAAGTTGCCAGTGCCTGCCTGTGCAACTGTGGTGATATTACTATCTCCAGCAATCGACAAGTCACTCACATTGGACTCGCCCTGTTGTGAACTGGTTAGCACATTTCCCGCGCCATTGTTTGATTGCTGGGTTACCGTCAGCGTATTGCCCGTGCTGTCAATTTGCATCAGCTGCGCCAACTCAGACGTTGAAGCGGCTTTCGCTTCTGCGTCAGCTGCCTGTGCCACGCTGACACCAGATAAAGCCAGTGCAATTGCACAGCAGGTCAGTGATTTTGAAAATTTCACCTGGTTCTCCTTAGAGTTATTAATCGTTTTCGCAATGATTTCCTTCAACTCGCACTGCGTGATTGTCTTTATATATTTGCGTATCGCCTTAATGGAGGTTGCCAACTCCTGACCTATACGCCAACGCAGTACTGTGTTTCAACCGGGTTATCTTTCGCTCCCCTTGTTATAACCAAAGCCCAGCGGGCTGCTGTCATCAAGCAGGGTCGCGCTCATACTCGCTTAGCCATCAAAGCCTGAGTCCGCTGCCCAGCTTTAAGCTGCGCAGTGTTTGCACGTTGTTTTTTCGGACTCGTGTAGTCACTCTAGAGCGTCGCATTGGACAGGGAAATGAGAAATAATTTTGAATCTTCTAACTTGATTAAATTCATACAGTTAAAGCTAGAGTTAGTGATTTACCGATATTAATACCAGGTATTCTCACAAAATAGTATGAGTTACAAAGTCGTTAACAAAAAGCTAAAAACCAACAAAAAAGTATGATTAAGATTGAGTATAAACTACCCCAACTACAAAAAAGTCGGATTTTAACAACCTAAACTCATTTTAAAATTGCATCCCTAATTCAGGCTGTTTTAGCGTGACCTGAGTTGCCAAACCGAGTTATCAACCGCCAGCCCGAGGGCCGGGCGGATCACACATCATGCCACTTAGTCGAGCACACACCATGGCCTCATGGTCAATAACTCAACTTAACTATCTAGGACAAATGATGAAATTAAAACTTTCTGCCTTAACATTGGCATTACTGCCAGTTTTCAGTGGCGCAGCACAAGCTGCAGTACAAATCACAGCGACAGAAAAAACCAATGACAACAGCGTGATGGTAGTCTTCAAACAAGATGCGTCCAGCGCACTGAGAGCACAAGCCCGTAACTTGGTAAAAGCCCGCATCTCGGACAACAACGCCGATGAAATCGATGATCGTTACAAGCACGTACTGGCGGGCCGCCTGGCGAACTTCAAACTGGATGGGATCAGTAGCAAAGAAGCCATTGCTAAGCTGGCGAAGCACCCGGCTGTAGAATACGTTGAGCCTGATTATCAGGTTAAAGCGCTGGGTATTCCGGATGATGCACGCTTTGACGAGCTTTGGGGCCTGCACAACACAGGTCAAACTGGCGGCGTTGAAGATGCCGACATCGATGCCCCTGAAGCCTGGGATATCAGTATTGGTTCACGTGACGTGATCGTTGGGGTTATCGACACTGGGGTTGACTATACGCACCCGGATCTGGCGGCCAACATGTGGCAAAACCCAGGTGAAATCCCTGGAGACGGCATTGATAACGACAACAATGGCTACATTGATGACATTTATGGTGTCAACGCCATCACAGGTTCTGGCGACCCTATGGATGATCAGGGCCATGGTACACACGTATCAGGCACCATAGGCGCAACGGGTAACGATGCCACTGGCGTCGTCGGCGTAAACCAGGAAGTCTCAATCGTCGGCTGTAAGTTCCTCAACTCTTCAGGCAGTGGGTCAACCTCAGATGCCATCGAATGTATCGATTACATGGTATCGCTGAAGCAAGCGGGTCACAACGTCCGCGTACTGAACAACAGCTGGGGTGGCGGTGGTTTCAGCCAGACACTGGCCGATGCCATTACCGCCAGTGAGAACGCAGATATCCTGTTTGTCGCCGCAGCCGGTAACGGCGCTGTTGATAACGACAGCAACCCACATTACCCGTCAAGCTATGAGCATGACAGCGTTTTCTCAATTGCTTCAACCACAGACAACGACACTATGTCTTCGTTCTCACAGTGGGGCCTGGCTTCTGTAGACATGGGTGCACCAGGTAGCGCCATTCTGTCGACTGTACCAGGCGGCGGTTACAGCAGCTTCTCTGGCACCTCAATGGCGACACCTCATGTTGCTGGTGTTGCGGCATTGGTACTGTCTATTGACCCGACGCTGGACGCAATTTCTCTGAAAAACCTGCTAATGCAAAGCGGTGACGCGAATGCTGCACTGGATGGCAAAACGGTGGCTGGTACGCGTCTGAACGCACACCAGGCACTGATCGATGCGGATCCGGCACCGGGCTTCAGAATGGGTGTCACGCCAGGTGGCCAGGAGATCACCGCAGGTGAAACTGCCAGCTATGAATTCAGCTTCACCTCCGTAGCCGACTGGCAGGGCGACATTGCGCTGACGCTGGACAGCCCGCTACCTGGTGCCGTGTTATCACAAAGCACCGTCACTCCGGGTAACACAGTGACACTGACAGTACCTACCACTGCAGATACTCAATGGGGCAACTACAGCTTCACCGTTAACGCTACCTCTGGCGATTTGGCAGACAGCAAGTCCGTTAACCTGTCTGTGTTGCCGCAAGGTCTGAGCGACTTCAGCTATGACAATACAACCGCAGTTGATATTCCTGACAACGACGCCACAGGCATCAGTTCAGTCATTACGGTTGCTGACGACATCACCATTTTCGACAGCAATACCCTGGTGGATATCACTCACACTTACATTGGCGATCTGCTGGTGACCCTGACTTCTCCGGCGGGTACTTCAGTGACATTACACAACCGTGCCGGTGGTAGCGCTGATAACCTGGTTGAGACCTTTAATTCAGCTGCTTTCAACGGTGAAGCTGCACGCGGTGACTGGACATTGAATGTATCGGATAACGCTGGTGTGGATACCGGTACACTGAACAGTTGGACGCTGACATTGACCGGTCTGGGTGAAGTGTCTGCGCAACCGCCTGTGGCAGGTTTCAGCTTTGAGAAAAATGGCCTGAGCGTCGCCTTTACTGACAGCAGTACCGATGCCAACAATGACATCGTCAGCTGGCAGTGGGACTTCGGTGATGGCAACAGCAGCGCAGATGCAAACCCAACTCATATCTACACAGCATCCGGCACTTACTCTGCGACCCTTACCGTCACTGACAGTGAAGGCAACAGCAACAGCACCACGCAGGAAGTCACCGTCAGCTCTGATGATATTGCGCTGGAAGTCGTGCGTACTAATAAGTCTCGCCTGGGCTTCTATCGGGTATCTCTATCCTGGTCTGGCAGCAGCGCTGAGCAGGTAGACGTTTACCGCGATGGTACACTACTACGTACAGTCAATAACTCAGGTCAGTTCCGTGATTTCGGTCGTGACCCAGCGGTCAGTGGCTTCACTTACAAGATCTGTCAGTCAAGTGACATCTGCTCAAACGAAGTGAGTGTGCGTTTCGAGTAATCTGGTTCGAGTAACTTCATCCCAGTAATCTGGTTTGATTAATCAAATCCAGATTTAGTAACGACAAAGGCCGCATTTAAATGCGGCCTTTTTATTACCGTGACTGTCGGCAAGTTTGTTTGATAATGTCAGTTTGTCTGGCAATCTCTCGGTCATTTTTTTCGCCTTTGGCCACAGCCAGGTCGACCTTAGCGTTATTACACTTATCTCTGAGTTCTTTGTCCATCAGATAATCCTGATCCCGCTGTGCCTGAGCCAGCCCTTCAGCCCCATTGTATTCCTGTCGCTCCTCGGGCGCTTTGTCTTGCTCATAAGGCGCAGGCTGGGATACCTCGCAAGCTGCCAATGTGACTAAACATAACCCAATGAATAAACTTTGCATTTTCATATTATTACTTCCTGATATGACAAGACCCAGATGGCATCACATAGCCCAATAAAAGGAACAAATCAAAACAACGACACATCATTCAAGAACATCTGCGGTTTCCGACACCTCATACAGCTCTAATGGTAGCCCGTCCGGGTCTGCAAAAAAACAAAAGCGTTTTTGGGTATAGGGATCAAGGCGAATGGCTTCACAGCTCACGCCTTGAGCTATGAGGGCATGACGCGCCGCTTCTATGTGAGTAACGGACAAAGCAAGATGACGCAGCCCCTGCGCTTCTGGATAACTCGGCCGTGCTGGTGCCGAGGCAAAGTGAAACAACTCTATCTGAGTGCCATCAGGCAGTGATAGATCCAGCTTATAGCTCTCACGCCCGGGTTGGTAGTTCTCAGCAATGACGCGACACCCTATCACATCCGTATAAAATGCTTTTGATACGGCATAATCTGAACAAATAATCGCGACATGGTGAACACGCTGAATGTAGTTGGCAAGCATAGGTTTTTATTGCGGAAAAAGTAAAACCGTACTGTGCCGTATTCAGTCTGACATGTCCACCTGTCGCGATTCCCTAACTCTGTCTGAGTGCCTCTGCCGGTGGCACCTGAAGCTGCCGGGAAACCGGCAGCAAGGTTGCCAGCAGCACCAACATCACAATAAACGCAGGTATCCCGAGCAGCGCCCAGACATAACTGTTCGGGTCGATGTTCATGGCCCCGGCGAGCTGTGCGCTTAGCCACAACGCCGCTCCGATCCCCAATGTTAATCCCACTGCCAGCTGCCACAGTGCCTGCCTGACAAATAAAAGCACCACTTGTCCGTCCGGTACGCCGAGCGCACGGCGCGTGGCAATCTCCTGACTGCGCAGTGCAATACTATTGGCTGCCATCGCATAAATGCCGCTGGCCGCTAAAAACAATGCCACCAGCCCGCCAACGAAAAATATCTGATTGAGTGAGGCCATCAGCAACAGTGGCTGTTTGATAAGGCTCTGGTAGCTCTGAATGTCGTGTACCGTAGCATCGGCATCCAGATCAACAATGGCCTGACGCAGTGCGGCAATGGCCTGTGATTGCTCACCACGGTAGTGCATCACCAGGTTCATTCGCCAGGGCCTTAAATCCATCAGCCCATAGCCGGTATGGCGGGCACTGGTTGCATCCGTTGTCGGACCGTGAACACTGTCAGACACCACTCCCACAATAGTGCGCCATTCGGTATGCCAGCCTTCACCATTGAGTGTTCGCACGCGCTGACCCAGTGCATTCCCCTCAGGAAACAACTCGCGTGCCATGGCAGCGTTAATGATCACCACAGAGCCCTGTTCACGCAGCTCGCGGCTATCTACAGCCAGGTCGCTCAGATTAAAATCTCGACCTTCAAGCAACTGCATACCCACGGTACGCCAGGCATCCCGGCTGACCAACTCAAAATTCCACATCGGGTTGTCACTGAACACCGCTTCCGCTCGTCCCTGAATTTCAAAGTGAGAGGTCCCGCCTCCGGTGCCCGGCAGACTGCTAAAATACGCAACACTGTTGATCTGAGGAAGCTGCTCTAGCTTTGCTTTGAGTCCATAGTAAAAATCATTGCGCTTTTTTCTTGCCTCAGGTGCACCACCATTCCAGCGATAGCTGCCCCAGGCCAGACGTACCGATGCCGTTAAGCGATGTTCAGTTTGTACACCATAATCGGCCTGCTGCGCCGCCAAACTGCTACCCAATAACATCGCCGCAATGGCCAACACCACACAAGATAAAGCAATCTCAGCAACAACCAGCGCCTGATTGACTCGTCCGGCTCGTTTGCTCACTGCACCACGCGTACCATCACGCAAAATGCCATTAATATCCCCCTGCAAAGCGCGCCATGCCGGGATCAACCCGGTGATCACTATCATCATCACCACCGCGAGTATCAGCATCCACACCCCGTCGGATGAGATACTGAGGGTCCACCAGAAAGGCCGTGCGCCACTCATTGCAAATATCTCATCAAAGGCCAGATTGGTCAGGGCAATCCCCCAGTGCGCCAGCACCAATGCCAGTAAACCACCCAGGCAGCAGATCAGAGTGCTCTCCCACAGCATCTGTAACACCAGGCGATGTTGTGGTACGCCCAGTGCAACCCGAATTGCCACATCCCGGATCTGTTCATTGACCCGGGCCAGCAGTAGGTTGCCCACATTGATACAGGTCAGCAGTAGAATCAGCAGCACGACCAGGATCATCGCCACTAAAATCGCGTAATGTTGATACAACACATCGACGCTGAGTTTGAACGGGATCGCCTGGAGATATCCCCCAGCCACATCCGCACGCCAGGCAAACTCCTGTGGTAACGCTTGAAGTTGACGCTGTAACAGTGTGGCCAGTTCGTGCTGGAACTGCGTCAAAGTCACATCGGGCTTCAGCCGGGCAACCGCCTGCAAAGCGCCCCGGTTTGATGGGTTAGCTGGCTCAAGGCGAGTTTGCGTCATGATTTGCCACACCTGTGCCCGAGCTGGAAAAGCAAACCCGGGTGGCATCACACCGATTACCTGTTTGGGGATCGCTTCCACCTGGATCATCCGGCCTATGATAGTTTCATCACCGTCAAACACCCGCTGCCAGATATCATGACTCAACACCACCACAGATTGCGCACCATCTTGCTGATCTGACGGACTAAAGCTACGACCGAGCAGAGGCTGCACGCCAGCGACTTCAAACAGATCCCATTGCGCATAAGTAAGGTGTACTTTATGGGAGATGGCTTCGTTGCCCTGCCTGCCCACAGTGCGCACAGCCGACTCATACAGACTCATATTCTGTAACAACATGCTGTCGGCCTGGACTTGGTTGAGATGATAGGGATCAACCCGCTGACGTGCCCCATGGGCGGCTTTAAATTCACCAGCAATCGCAACCAGGGGCGTATCCTGGCCTAGCGTCAGTGGCTTAAAGACCAGCTGCTGCATCAGAGTAAAGGTATATAAAGTCAGGGCCAGGCCCACGGTCACAATCGCGGTGGTGGTCAGGGTAAATAACGGCTTTTTCAGCAGCAGCCGGGCTGCATAGCGAATATCTATCCAGGCAGACATAAGGCATTCCTCTCAACAGGCGCAATTCAAACCGCAATGGCAGTGCGCGCTTTGGCCGGGCTATCAGACACGATGACGCCATCCTTCATTTCAATGACTCGCCCGGTACGCAACGCCGAAGACATATCATGCGTCACCATACAAATGGTTGCGCCATTGTGATTAAGCGTGTCGAGCAGCGTCATCACTATTCGGGCATTGTTAGAGTCCAAGTTACCTGTGGGTTCATCGGCCAGAATAATGGCTGGTTGGCCGGCAATAGCACGGGCAATGGCAACACGCTGCTGTTGTCCCCCGGACAGCTGAGCAGGATAATGGCTGGCTCTATGACTCATTTCGACCTGTTCCAGCGCCGCCGCGACCCGTTCATGCTGCTCCGCGCGACTGAGATCTGCACGATAACTAAGCGGCAGGGCGACATTGTCAGCCACATTCAGCTCACTGATTAAATTGAACGCCTGAAAAATAAAGCCGATTTCCTTATTGCGGATCCGGGCACGCTCATGTTTATCGATCTGGGCGGTATTGTGTCCGGCCAGCCAGTATGTGCCATTGCTCGGTGTATCCAACAAGCCCAGCTGGGCCAGTAAGGTCGATTTACCACACCCAGACGGACCGGTAATGGCCAGGTATTCGCCTTTTGAAATGGTGAGATTGATGTTGTTCAGTGCCCAGGTTTCGACATCATCACTGACAAATACCTTATTTAACTGACTCAGCTCTACCAGGCGGTCGCTGCTGTGTTGTTGATGTGACATAGTGTGTGCTCCGTTAAAAATGTGACTACTGCAAGGAAGAAAATGATTGCTTGAAACGTACTTCGGCGTGCTGCCAGTGTGAGGTATCAGAAAGGATCACCCGCTCGCCCTCAGCGGCGCCATGCTCAATCTCAATGTACTGACTGGACATGTGGCCAAATGTCAGCGGTCGGCGAAGAGCCTGTTCTCCGGAGTTCGCCAATAAGTAAAGGCTGGCCTGACTAAAGCCACTGGCCATAACCGGCCGCTTCACAAACAGGGTGTCCTCAATCGTGGCGATTTCGATCACCCCGTCGACACTCAGCGCCGGGCGTACCTCTTTCGGCAGCTTCCCGTTAAGCGACACCTCCACCAACACCGCACTGTCGCTGACCACAGGATCAATACGCTGCACTGTGCCTGTGATCTGACTGGCACGGGTATCCAGAGTCACCGCCTGGCCGAGCTGAACGTCTTTGATCTGGCTTTCAGGAATCCGCAACTCGGCAAAGAACTGATCATTTCTGGCCAGCATCGCCAGATTACTGCCCGCCCCGATCTGCTGTCCCGGCTCCAGCGGCATGGCCTGCACTATGCTGTCCATGGTCGCAACCACAGTCAGGCCATTGACCTGCTGCTCAATCCGCGCGACCCGTTTACGCAGGCTGTTGAGCCGCGCGTCACCGGCACGCAGTTGTGCTGCCAGATTTTCACGTCGCTTTTGCAGCCTTTGCTGTTCCAGCGCAAAACGCTGGCGGTACTGAGCGACATTAATCTTGACCTCTTCAAAATCAATCTTAGAGACCGCAACTATCCCCTGCGCCAGCAGCTTTTCTTGTGCTGCCAGGGTCAGCTGAGCGCGCTCCAGACTAAGTTTTTCGTCTACAACGGCAATTTCCTGGTCCAGTAAAGTCGACTCCAGCGCAACCTGCTCGGCATGAATTTGTGCTTCTAATGCCTGTAGCTCCCAGCGTGCCTGTGCCAGCGCCTCTTCCAGCTCCGGGTTACTCAGTTGCAGTAACACGTCGCCCTGTTTTACCTCAGCGCCGGCTTTTTTAAACACTTGCTCGACTCGTCCGTCGACCGGCGTCGTGATCCAACGGATCTGCGCCGGCACCAACACGCCACTGCCACGCACCGTTACTTTTAGCTCACCCCGACGCACCGTATCGATCAACAAGGGGGCTTTATCTACCAGATTGGACGCGCTAGTATGGTGGTTAAAAAACAGGGTCAGACTGCTCACGACAATCAATCCCATCACGCTCATAACTTTGGCTTTGCGACTTAACAGGGGGCTTTTATTGGTTCTCACTATGTCCATGATGCTTTCTCCAATGGGGCTATGAGTTCCACTTTAGAGTGCGGGAGAGGGTTCAAACAGGCTGACTATGTAAAAGAAAACAGCGCAGGTTTTACAAAAGTTTACGTGCACTTTCGCGGCGAGCCAGCTAGCTTTACGCTAAACTGGCCAGCGCAAAACAGGGAAATAAGAACAACATGAAACCTACCCTACTGATCGTAGAAGATGAGCCGGCCATCTTACGTGGTCTGACCGACCTATTTGTTTTTCATGGCTATGAAGTCGACAGTGAAATGGACGGGGCGCAAGGCCTTAAACGTGCCCAACAGGGCGATTACGCCTGTATTTTATTAGATGTCATGCTGCCATCGATGAACGGCTTTGCGGTCTGTGAAGCACTCAGACAAATCGCACCGACTCAGCCAATCATGATGCTCACCGCCAAAAGCACCGAGCAGGACATAATCAATGGCCTGAGCCTGGGTGCCGATGATTATGTCGCCAAACCCTTTTCAACCTCGGAACTGGTATTGCGCGTCAACGCGCTGGTACGTCGCTCGGGCTGGCACCAGCATGACGAAGAGCTGGTTTTGAGCAAAGACGTCTGTATCAATCCACAAACACTGACCGGCACATCGTACCAACAGAGCGTTAAATACACGCGCCGTGAGGTCAGCTTGTTGAGTTACCTGCTGCGTCAGAATAAGCCCGTCAGCCGTGACGAGTTATTACACCAGGTTTGGGGCTACAAAATAGTGGGAGACATAGATACGCGTACCGTGGATATTCACATCGCCAAACTGCGAAAAAAAATAGAGCAGGACCCGAAATCGCCGCGTCACCTGGTCACCCATCGCGGTGAAGGTTATCAACTCTACACCCAGTAACGGCATCACCATGTGGTTTAAAAACAAACACCTTATGACCTATGCACAACGCAAGCAGCAGCTGCGTTTGCAGGCCTGTGCCTTCTTATTGTGCTTGCTCATTCCGCTTAGTATCTTGCTCTACTTTGGCCTTGCACAACTTAAACAAAACCAGCTGAGCGAGTATCAGGAGCAGGCCCGTAGCCTGATAACACAAATTGATCGCCAGATGTTTAAACGCCGCCTGCTGTCCAGTTCACTGCCTGTCGAGGCATTTGATTATTATCAGCCAGTCTACAACCCACTCACTGAAGAAACCCTGCAGATCCCTTCTGTCTTGTCACATCTGGATCCGGCCAGACCAACGGCCACCCGGCCGATCCTGGGACTGGTCGGTTATTTTCAATTTGATGCGCAAGGCCGGTTCAACAGTCCTATCTGGCCGGAGCCGCTGTCTGCCGAAGACCTCACGAGACCCACATCAGAACATCAGCAAAGCTCTGTCGAGCTGCAACAACGCTACGACCGGGCGAAATTCATTTACCAGACGCTGGCCAAATCCAATGCGCTCCAAACTAAGCTGGCGACGGGGCTGAGCAAGGAAAATGGCTTGTATCAAATCTGGTTTGATGTGCCCGGCTACTTTATCTTCTATCGACTACCTAAAGTCGTTACGGAGCGCAAGTTACAAGGTTATCTGGTCAGGCGTGATCCCTATTTACTCAGTCTTGTTGGCGAATACCTGAGCCAAAGTCAGTTTGATACCCCGGTTTTACTCACGCTGGATGCGGATAGGTCAAACAGCTCCAACAAATTGTATAACGCTATGACTGCACAGCCAGAGCAACTGTATTTCTTACTGCCTCATGCCCAGCCAAATGTACGCAGGCTATCAGAGGCCGACATTCCCGCAGAGCTGCGAGCACAGCCCTTGTATAGCAGTGCCCTGCGCTGGCCGTTTAACAATTACACACTGCACTTTACCACCCATACCTTGCCCATGAGCCCGACGCTGTTTTACAGCGCGCTGTTTGCTCTGTTGCTGGTCCTCACGATTTTGGGTGCCTGTTACGGGTTTTACCGGCTGAGTGTCAAGCAGCTTGCGCTGGCAGAGCAAAGAATGAACTTTGTGTCTTCGGTCAGCCATGAGCTCAAAACACCACTTACCGCTATCCGCATGTATGCCGAAATGCTGCGTGCTGGTACTGTGGTTTCCACAGAAGCACAGCAGGATTATTATGGCTTTATCCACAGTGAAAGCGAGCGCCTGAGTCGCCTGATAGACAATATCCTGTTGCTGACCCGGCTGAACCAAGAAGATCACACAGGCTTGCCTCAGGTTAAACCAGACTATGCTCCGGTGGCCATGCTGGCCGATATCATTCGCTCCAAGACCTCGACCCTCCTGGAAAAACAGGACTTCCGTCTGAATATGGTGGTTGAAGCGCCGCTATCAGAGGAAGTTGACGTTTTAGTAGATCAGGATGCCTTTGCCCAGGTGGTGATAAACATTGTTGAAAACACCGTCAAGTTTTTTAGTGCCGAGGGCATTCGTGATCCCGCGCGCAGACAACTCGATATTACCTTTCGACGTGCTACACAAGGAGACGACAAACTGATCCTGGAGCTCCGTGATTACGGCCCGGGCGTGTCGCAACAGCAATGCGATAAGCTGTTTGAGCTGTTTTATCGCGGTGGGAATGAGCTAACCCGCACAACCCAGGGAACGGGGATCGGTCTGGCCCTGGTCGCTCAGTTGGTCAAAGCACAACAAGGCCAGATAACAGCCCACCAGATGACACCGGGGCTCGCGCTAAGATTGACCTTACATACCAGACATACTGGCAATGAGATGCCCGAGTCGAAGGTCCTGGCATAGCTTTTCTCGGGCGGTTACGCAGCCCGGCTGAAGACCTTAAGTATGCCCACTATGTGTGCTCTCATCCAGAATCATGATTTGGAGGGGTGGACGTGTGTCCCTAAATTCTATATAACCTGCGCTACACTTTGATACATTTTGGTGGTGACTGTTACGGCTTTGCCCTCCGTCACTCGTTAAGCTGTTGGTATCAAATGTGACCACAGGAATAATAACAATGAACAAGGTAATGATACGCCCCCTGGTAAGTTGCCTGCTTCTTGTCGGGATGAACAGTCAGGCGCTACTGGCAGCTGAATCTGCACAGGAGCAAACTCAAGACAGTAAAGGCTTTGTTGCGCTTGGTGTTGGCGCTTTTACCGGGCAGGGCCCATTTGGCGATGCCAGTGCGGGCCTGGGATATTTTGTGAATGGCGCCTATGAGTGGGATAACGGGCTGTTTGTAGAAGTCCCTGGCGGCCCCAATAATATTCTCGGCAACACCAGCGTAGGCTACAACTTATATCGTAATGCACAGTGGGATATAGATTTTCTGGCCTCATCCGCACGATCCGATGCCGATACCAAGTACATTCAACAAGATGGCTCCGAGCTGCGTTTTACAAAAAACCAGACCAACTATCTGGGTGTTCGCTTTCGTGGGATCTGGTCAGGATTACGGTTTCAGTTAATTGCCGCCCCAGAGTTGAATGACGACCGGGGTGCTTATGTGAGTACTCAGATAAGTAAACACTGGACGGCAAAAAACTGGCACCTGTTCAGTGCTTATCGGGTGAACTATCTGCCAGGTGATATGCTGAACTATTATTATGGCGTCAACAACACAGAGAATAACAATAATAACCGGATCGAAGGGTTGCCTGAGTACATAGCCAGTAGCGGCTTATCCCACAGCCTGCACCTTGGGGCCACCTACCCACTCACCGAAAACTGGCTGTTTGATGCCTCTTTACGTTATTACCACACTCCCAGTGCCATTGCCGACAGCCCCATCATACAGAGCAATCTCGAACGCGGTGACAATCGCAGCCGCAATGCGCTGGGATTGGGTCTGTCTGTCAGCTATGTGTTTTAAGGGGCCGAGAATGCGTAAACTTATCTCCACCTTAGCCCTTACTGTCATAACACTTGTCCACAACCCGGCTGTTGCCAACGCGCCCGTGACCCTGACACTGAGTCCACAACAATGTGTCGCATTGCACCAGGGGGAGTACTGTCACAACGAGCTGACCATTCACTGGCAAGCGAGCTCACCGGGCGACTACTGTCTGACACATGCTAACCGTGAACAGCCACTAAAATGTTGGCAAACCGCTGCGAAGGGCAAACTGACAATGGACCTTAAATTCAATCAAAATGTACTTTTTTTCCTGCAAGATAGGCAGCAAAAAACACTGGCCAGTGCCCAATTCACCTATGCCTGGGTCTATAACAAAAGTAAAAACACACGCGTAAGATGGCGAATGTTCTGATGACGACAACACCAAACACACACCTGTTACTGATTGAAGATGATCATGAACTGGCACACTGGATCTGTGACTACCTGGCGGAAAAATCCTTTACCGTCAGCCTGTGCCATCGTGGCGATGAGGCTCCGCAGCAGATCCTGAGCCTGAACCCGGATCTGGTGATCCTCGATGGCATGCTGCCCGGCCTGGATGGGCTGGATGTCTGTAAACAAGTCAGGCCCCAATATTGCGGACCTATCCTGATGCTGACCGCACGGGATGAAGATATGGACGAAGTACTGGGACTGGAAATGGGCGCCGATGACTACCTCACCAAACCGGTGCGAGCACGGGTACTCCTCGCCCGGATCCGTGCGTTACTGCGCCGCCATAGCCCAATCCATGTTGAACCGGATCCCCCTGGCAATACAGAGCGTATCGAGATACAAGGCCTGTTAGTGGACAAAAGCGCCCGTACCGTGACCTTGCAGGGCCAGGCCATTGACGTGTCGTCCAAGGAGTTTGATTTACTCTGGCTGCTGGCAAAATCAGCTGGCGAGCTGGTTACCCGAGATTTTCTTACCCAGTCTTTACGTGGCTTTGAATACGATGGATTTGATCGCTCCATCGATCTGCGCATCTCACGGTTGCGCAAAAAACTCGGTGACAATCCGGTTGCACCCTTTCGCATCAAAACGGTCTGGGGACAGGGCTATCAGTTGGTTCGGGAAGCCTGGTGATGCGTCATTTTGCCCTTTCACTCCTGCTGGCCGTCGTGGTTATTTCCATCGCCACCAGCTGGCTGTTTGACCATCTCTATCAGACGTTCACACCGACTCAGCAGCAACACACGCCTCAGACGCAACTGGCGCAGCTGGCCCGGGACATACATGCGTTGGTTGCTGCCACAGATTCACCCCATGCCTTGCTGTCAAACTGGCCTGCTCGGTCGCTCCTGCAACCTCAAATTGTCCCGGCATCAGCGTTCCCGCTTCCGGCTGCGCTGCAAACCAAATTACAAGCCAATGAACAAATCCAGCTGGAAACCGATCAACAAAGACTGTTTCTGCAACGTCTGCCAAACTCGACAGACTTGTTGATCATCCGCAGCGATCAAGTCACGTCGCGCAGTGATCTGGCCTGGTGGCTGACAGGGCTGTTTTACACCGCGATGATGATGCTGATCCTGATCTGGCTACTGCCCTTTTTACTGCGGCTGCTCAAACTGCGTCGGGCGGCCCAGCGTTTTGGTGCCGGCGACCTGTCGCAGCGCTTGCAGGTTGGATCTGTGATGTATTTGCGCGAGCTGGAACGGGACTTTAACCACATGGCTGAGCGCATTGAATACCTGGTACAAGACGTCAAACTACTCAGTGGGGCCATGTCACATGAGCTGCGTACGCCGCTGGCGCGGATCCGCCTCGGTATGGATACCCTGGAAGAAACCACGAACCCCGATAAACGACGTCACTATGAAGCCAAGATCAACCGCGATCTGGATACCATGTCCGCGCTGATAGACCAGCTTTTAAGCTACGCAAGGATGGATCAAAGTATCGCAGAGCTACAGCGTCGTCCGCTGGATCTTTGCCTACTGGTCAGACAGGTATCAAGCACCTGGCACGACATGGATATCACGCTCAAGCTGGCTTTACCTGAACACGCCGTGCAGGTTATCGGAGATCCATTTTATCTAACCACCTTGTTGAGTAATCTGCTGGAAAACGCCAGCAAATACGGAAACGGCCAGATAGTGGTCACACTTAAGCACAGTCCAGGGTTCTGCACATTGGCAGTGCATGATGATGGCTCGGGCGTACCCAGTACACAGCAGGCACATATTTTTAAGCCCTTTGTCCGGGCGCATACAGACGACCCTGCGCGCCGTGGATTTGGCCTGGGCCTGGCACTCGCTCAGCGAATTACCGATTGGCATCAGGGCCAGCTTGGAGTCAGTGATTCAACACGCCTGAGCGGGGCCTGTTTTACTTTGCAGCTACCGGCATAACAGTCCGAGCGGCAACAGCCGCTCAGCAACGCTCACGAACCTATACTGAGCACAAAATTTAAGAAAGCTTAACCCAGACACGTCGGCCAAAAACACAAAAAAACACATTGCAATACACTTTATTAACTTAATTTTGATACACTTCTCAAGTGAAATTAGTCGCGTGTTTGGACGCCAGATGCGGTCCAAAAGGCCCACAACAAAAACAGGCGTTACCATGAAGAGTGCACTTTTACAGTACAAACTCCCACATGGCTCAACCACTAAACTGAACACGGGAAAGCCAGTATTTATAATCCGTCTTCTCCACGTACTAAGGATAACGTTAAAATGAAAAGTGCATTCCATTTAGCACTGGGACTAGTCGCTGTGAGCTTTGTCAACACCGCACAGGCCAGGCTCAGCGCAGGTGCCGGATACCCTTATGGTGGCTTGATGGGCGTTCAGTATACCAATGCTGTCAATGACGACCATCTCCTGTCAATTTCAGCGGGCTTAATTGGCGCAGCCATCAGCTATGAGTACATCCTGGACAAGGATAATAAACATACGCTAGGCGTCATCGCCGGCAGTGAGGCCTTAACAAGTGAAAAAGGGTTTGCCGCACTGAATTACCATTACTATTCGCAAGGCGCGCTTCAGGAGGGCTGGACATTTGGGGCCAGCGTCGGAGTTCGTCGCACCGATGAAAGAGAATACCGTACGGACATACTCGATATCTTTGGCACCGAAAAAGTACAATCCAAAGCATTAATTGGCCTTCACATAGGTTACCGCTTTTAATTTTTAGTGCCGCCAGCCCCTGTCCCGTCAGGGGCCGGTTTTATGCTAAAGCCCCTACTTAAAAGATACTCACCCCCTCCCCGGCTAAACGCAGAAGTTGCGCGCCATTTACACCGCCAATGCCACGGCCTTGATATCCTGAGCTACACTAAGTAAACACAAGTTTAATAATATGATTCTGAATGATAATACCCCATGCGCTGAAGACCTGTCGTGCGCTTTTGCTGTGCTGTCTCTGCCTGTTTGCCGCCAGCATACAGGCTGCTGAGGAAACCGATCTATTTGAAATGAGTCTGGATGAGCTACTCAAGGTTACCCTCAGTGGCTCGGCGGTGCGCGATTTGAACCTGGAAACCACGCCTGTCAGCGCCAATCCATTCAACCTGAGCGCACTGGCGCTGCCATTCAGTGTAGACGTGATCGAACGCAAAACCATGCGCGCACGCGGCCTGACCTCTGTCACCAGTGCGGTCGAGAACCTGGTAGGCGTAATATCGGGCGAGTCCCCTGCTGAGCCTTCCAGCTTCGCCATGCGGGGCTTTATTCGCGACTCCGTTTCTGTAGTACGCGATGGGATTAAACTGGGCCCGGCGTCCATGACAATGCGGCCACACAACACCTTTAACCTGCAACAAATAGAGGTCATCAAAGGACCTGCCGCGCTACAATTTGGCCAGGGCACCGCGTCAGGGGTGATCAATATGATCACCCGCAAACCTCAGCTTGATGCCCCAGTCAGTTGTGAAGCTTTTGTCTCTCAGTCTAAATTTGATACTCGAGAATGGGGCGTCGGCCTTCATCTACCAGTCTCCCCAAACAGTGCTGCCCGGCTGGATGTGAATAAAGCACAGTCAGACGGCTGGGTCGACAACACCCCGTCGCATTCCCTAAATGCAACGGCATCCATCCTGTGGCAGGCCAGCCCAACGCTGAGCTGGTTGCTGAGTTTTGATTACCTCGAAGACGATCTCCCTGCATACTGGGGCACACCGTTAGTTCCCGGGCATGCAGCGTCAGATCCTATTTCAGACATAGTAACAACCGCCAACGACCGGGTACTGGATAACCGGACCCGCTACCTTAACTATAATGTCGCAGATAGCCGCTCGGATTCAGAGCATCTATGGTCTCGCCTGCGCACAGACTGGCAGCCCAGTGAGACACTGTCACTGAGCAATACGCTGTTTCACTTTCAGGCCGATCGCGCCTGGCAAAATGCAGAAAGCTATGTCTTCAACCCGGCCACCGAATTAATTGACCGGGACCGTTTTTTCGTTTTTCACGACCATACCTTTTATGGCAATCAATTCGCAGGCGTATACCGCCACCAACTTGGTACTATGGCACATCAACTGGCCTTTGGCGCGGAACTCAAGATCACCGACTTTAGCCGCGAAAGAGGCTTTCCCAACGGAGACAGCGTGTCGTTACTCATGCCAATTGCCGGCCAGTTTGGCGCGTTAGACAAACACCTCAGCCCGACCGATATCCGTCAGTGGGGCCTGTACATAAACAACACCTTGTCTGTCACCGATCACTGGCGTCTGTTTGGCGGGCTGCGTCGCGATCACATCCGGCTGGTTCGGGACAACTACGATGTTTCAGGCAACTTTATTGCCGATGAGAGCTTTGAGCGTACCTTCACCCCGCTTGCCTATCAATTAGGCTCGACCTATCTATTTAGCGACACACTCAGTGTATATGCCCACTGGAGTACCGGGCATGACCCAGTGGGTTCTAATATTTACCTGGTTAATGCCAATGAAAATTTTGATTTCACAGACATTCGTCAGTACGAAGTCGGCATCAAAACCTTACTCAATACCTGGCAGAGTGAGCTCACCCTGGCCTGGTACGACATAACACGGCGCAATATTCTGCTGCTGACATCACATGAAACCGTCGGTAATTCAGGCACTCATGTTGCGCATGGATTCGAACTGGCGATCACCAGCCAGCCGACCGAGTATTTTCGCCTGGGTGGTAATGTTGCTTATACCGACGCCAGTTATGAGTCCTTTGTAGATCCAGACTTTGGAGTCAATGCCAGCGGCCATACCCCACCCAATGTGCCTGAGATTGTGGCCAATGCCTGGTTTAGCTGGGATCAAATTGGCGGTCTGCCGCTGGAAGTGGGCGCAGGTATACGCCATGTCAGTGATCGCTATGGCAACTTCCAGAATTCAGTCACCTTTACCCGCTATGAAACAGTGACCCTGTTTGCAGCCTACCAGTTTGAGCATGCGCGGCTAAATCTCAATGTGCGGAACCTGCTCAACGAAGCATATGCCCCCTGGGCAGATATTTTTTATCCGGCTCAGGCTGCCATTGCCGCGCCAAGAACCATTGAACTCAGCCTGCATATTAATTACTAAACCGCAACAACCGCCATTCTCTCTATCACCCACCCCGGTCGGGGAGGCGTCTGGGCTGCACGCCATTGCTATGATGACACTGTCGCTGCCGAGCTAAACCACAATAAAAATCGGCTTCGGATATTACCCGAATAGCAATAAGCATAAGGAAAACAACATGAAATCACTCAAAGCAATCAGCATTGTGCTCGCCAGTGTAATGGCTTATTCGGCCCCTGCCAGTGCCTACTGGACACAAGTTTTGATCTGCCCGAAACAAAAGGTGACGACCACTAAAATCGCGTATCACTGCACACACAGAGGAAAACTATTCAATGTAGACAACCCGTTAGATTATGTTGAAGTAAGTTACCAGGAAACCGTCAGTGATACGACCTGTCGACAGCAAAGGCCTATCAACCACCATTATGATAACGGCGCGGTCTACGCAGGCTACCTTTACCTCTCTAAAATTGTTGACCTCAGTTACTCTGAAGATATTTGGGTCGACGACCCGGCTAGCTGTTATCTCAAGGATGTCTGGGTCGATGACATGGACAAAGAGTGTATCCGCAATAACAATTGCCCGGGTGACTGATAATTGAAACGGTCAGCGTTTGCACGCATCGTCAAACGGCATAATCCTGCGACTTTCACCCTATACGCCTACTCAGGGTGTGAATACTTGGTCTGACTGAGTTCAGCCATAATGCTGCGACACGATGAATCACAAGGTACTTTGCCCGGCACGGTGTCTTATTGGCCCCCTGCGGTACCTGAGATTATGACCCCGACCATGGTTGCCTGCCATGGCCTTCAAGCTAAAGCCAGCTAGCCTGGCTTTTTTCCTTTAACCAAATACACAGCGAAAGCAGGCCCCCTGCGATTTTTGCAAATAGATCAGGTCGCCGCCATGACTGACCATGATCTGCCGCGACAGACTCAGGCCAATGCCCGATCCCTGCTGTTTAGTCGTGAAGAAAGGCACAAACATCATATCAACGACATGGGCTTCAACGCCCGGCCCGTTATCGCAGATCTCCACATACACCTGTTGTGCCTCATTTTGTGCCAACGTCAGCTGAATTACCGGGCTGTCGATTTGCTGAGTGCCGCTTTGCTGCACCTGTTCAATGGCCTGAACCGCATTGGTGAACAGGTTTATCAACACCTGTTCGATCTGTCCGGGATCCAACATCACCAGCAGCTTAGTTGACACGCTCAGCTCACACTGGATCCCTGCCGCACTGAGCTGGTTTTTGTGTAAGGCCACTAACCGCTCCAGCAAAGGCGCCAGGGAGGTGGGACTCAGGCTCGGACGCGGCAAACTACTGATCGCCCTGAAGCGAGTAATAAACGCTCCCAGATGCTCAGTGCGCGCAGCCAGTGTATTCAATGCCAGGATCAAATCGTCTTTATCGTCTTCATCATCAAAACACAGTGCATCGGGCAACAGCCCCCGACAAGACTGGGCGATCGAAGACAAAGGCGTGATGGAATTTGCCACTTCATGGGTTAACACTCGGGTCAGACGCTTATAGGCCTGTTGTTCTTTGCTGTTCAGGGCGGTATGAATAGAGGTCAGGGTAACCACCTTGCGGATCTGACCCTGAATTTGTGCAACGCTGATCTGTACCGACAAAGTATCCTGCTGCTCACCACGCTGCCAGGGCGCACTGGTTTTTAACTGCGTATCACAACTTTGAATTAACGCGCCAATATGCTCCAGTTCAGCCACGCTGCTGACCGATTTCCCCAGCAGGCGTGCCACCGCCGGGTTGGACTCTATCACTCTGCCCTCGCTGTCACACACCAGCACTGCCAGCTCAATGTGCAGCAACAAAGCCTGAAAAAACTGTGCCTGTTGCTCAGCTTTGAACCGCGCTGCCTGCAAAGTATGACGGATCTCATCATACTCCTGGTGCAGCGGATGACTGGGACTGAGTCGCAAAGAACTGTCGCCATTTACCAGCGCCCGGATCACCGCCGTGCTTTGTCTTTGCTGCCGGGCAAACAAGGTGAATATCGCACCACAGCATACGACGATAAGTAGCAACACGAGCAGCCAGGTGGCACTAAGCCCACTGTGCAGATACAGCCCGGTTGCAGCACTGACCAGTACACACAACAGGCCCAGCTGCAACCCCAGTAACCAGCGGGGGTGACGTTTCAGATAGGACATAGTTACTCCCTACAGCCCATATTTTTCCAGTCGCCGATACATGGCACCGCGCGTCAATCCCAGCGCTTTAGCTGCGTGGCTCACATTCCCCTGATAATGCTTAAGTGCGGCACGGATGGTTCGCTGTTCCAGCACTTCCAGATCGAATGTATCGTAACTCCCACTACTGCCTTGTGCTACCTCCAATGAGGTCGCTGTCACGCCAATTACAGACGTCACATCCAGTGTGTCGCCATCCGATAAAATCACGGCCCGCTCAATTGCATGAGCCAGCTCGCGAACGTTACCAGGCCAGCCATATCCGCACAGCGCGGCCATATCTTGCTCAGTGATCTGCAATGCGCGTTTGTACCTGTGTGCAAAGTGTGCCAGGTAATAATTCACCAGCAAAGGAATATCCTCGCTGCGCTCCCTCAGCGGAGGCAGGCGGATTTCGACCGTATTGATGCGGTATAACAGATCCTGCCTGAAGCGTCCTTCATTGACCGCCTGTTGCAGATTGTCGTTAGTCGCGCAGATCAGGCGGATATCCACATCAAGCGGTTTGGTGCCGCCCACTGGGGTGATGCACCGATTCTGTAGCGCCGCCAGCAAGGTGGCCTGATGGTTTAAAGGCAAATTCCCCAGCTCATCAAGGAACAACGACCCGCCACTGGCCAGCTCAAACCGGCCTATTTTATCGGCTTTGGCATCGGTAAAAGCGCCTTTTTTGTGGCCAAACAGTTCGCTTTCAAACAGCGCATCAGAAATGGCGCCCATATCCAGACTGATCATAGGTTGTGCAGCACGCAGACTGGCGCGGTGAATGGCGTGAGCGGCCAGCTCTTTGCCAGTGCCGCTTTCACCGGTGATCAAAATATTGGCATCAGACTGAGCCGCTTTGTCTATGGTCGCAAACACCTGTTGCATAGCCGCACTTTGGCCCAAAAAGTCAAAGGCCGGACCCGTTGATGACTCACTGAGCGCCTGATTCAGTCCTTGTGTCTGGCGGGTTAGCTTACCCAGCTGCTGCTTGTCTTTGGCGTGGGCAAACGCCGCTGCCACCGCCCCCAGCAACTGCTCGTTTTGCCAGGGCTTAGCAATAAAATCTGCCGCCCCGGCCTTAATGGCATCCACCGCCAGCTGAATGTCACCATAGGCCGTCATCAGCAAGACCACAATGCTGGGGTCCTGCGTAATGATTTTCTTCAGCCAGTAAAAGCCTTCCTGACCACTGATGGCATCACGATTAAAGTTCATATCCAACAGGATCACTTCAATGTTGTGGGCTTTAACCAGCTGTTCAATATCAAACGGATTGTCGGTGGTTTTGACCACCTGATAGTGTTGTTTGAGCAGTAGCCTCGCCGCGATCAGAATATCCGGGTTGTCGTCCACCACCAAAATGGCCCCGGGTTGTTTTGCACTCACGATCTGTCCCTAATTTATTGTTATTTACTTATTAGCTTAGCGTATTGCGCGAGGATGTGTCCATTTATGGGCAGTTGCGTGATGCCGAGTGTTCTATTAGCGGACACCTGCGCCAGATCAATAAGCCAAGTAAAATGATAATTCATTGTATTTATTATACTTTCAAGGTTGGCACGCGGTTTGATTACTTTAGTTCATACACCCGAACCGCATCAGATAGCAGGAGTTGCACTATGGATAAGAAGATAGAACGCTCAGGGCTTAACAAGCACCTTAAGACGGGCGTCGCGGTTAGCTTAATATTAGCAACCGCCCTTGCCTATGCCTTTACACAATCGAGCAGCACCGGACGCAGCCAAAATGTACCACTAAACAGCCTGACCATCAGTACCGTAACACAAGGCCAGTTTGTTGATGCCCTGAGTCTGCGTGGTCAGGTGGTGCCCAAAACCACCATTTACCTCGACACCGTCGCAGGCGGACGGGTTGAAGAGCGCCTGGTTGAACAAGGTGAGTATGTTGAACAAGGTCAGCCACTGGTGCGCCTGAGTAATACCAACCTGCAACTGGATGTGATGAGCCGTGAAGCGCAAGTCACCGAGCAGCTTAACTTCCTGCGTAACACCCAAATGAACATGGAAACCAGCCGCCTGAACCTGCGCCGCGATCTGCTGGAGATTGAACTGCAGATTAATCACCTGCAAAGGCGCTACACACAGTCGGCGCGACTGGCTAATAAAGGCATGCTGGCCCAGGACAAGCTGGATGAAATCAAAGATGATTTGGCCTACTACAAAGCACGTAAGGAACTGACTCTGGATCGCCAAAAACAGGAAAATACCATCCGTGAAGTCCAGGTTGCACAGCTCGAAGACAGTGCTGAGATGCTGCAAAAGAACCTGCAATTTGCCCGTCACAACCTCGAAAACCTGTTGATCAAAGCACCGGTGTCTGGCTATCTGAGCGAGCTGGACGTTGAAATTGGCGAATCCAAAGAGCGTGGCGCACGCCTGGGTCAGATAGACATACCGAATGAATACAAACTGACGGTCCGGCTAGATGAGTTTTATCTTAACCAGGTACACAGCGGCATGGCGGTACACGTCTCATTAGGCACCGAGCAAGTTAGCGCGCATGTCAGCAAAATCGACAGCCGAGTCACCAATGCGCAATTTCAGGTAGAAGTGGCGCTGCCTGCCGGGCTGGATGGCATAAAACGCGGTCAGAACCTGGATGTAGCTCTGATGCTGGGCGACAGCAAAAACAATGCCCTGCTGGTCAAACGCGGGGCGTTTTATACCAGCAGTGGAGGCAACTGGGTTTACGTGGTGACGGGCGATACCGCGATCCGCAAAAATATCGTGCTGGGCAAGAAAAACCGTGACTACTTTGAAGTATTAGACGGACTGGCACCAGGCGATCAGGTGATCACCTCCAGCTACAGCCACTTTGATAAAGCACAGACATTACAACTGAACTAAAACCAGAATAACAACAGCCTGAAGGAATTGAAGATGATTAAACTGACCAACCTAAGCCGGGTATTTCGTACCGAAGACGTAGAAACCATCGCGCTGAACGAGATTGACCTACAGGTTAATGAAGGCGAGTTTCTGGCCATTATGGGCCCCTCGGGCTGTGGTAAATCAACCCTGCTGTCTATATTAGGCATGCTTGACTCGCCCACCTCAGGTGCATTTGAATTCGCCGGGACCGACATCGCCGGATACAGCGAAAAACGCCTGGCTGAACTGCGTAAAGCGTCCATCGGCTTCGTCTTTCAGAGCTTTAACCTGATTGATGAACTGACCGTATTCGAAAACGTGGAGCTGCCTCTGCAATATCAGAACATCTCCAAAGCACAGCGCAAACAGCGGGTTGAAGCCATTTTAAAACGCGTGGCCATTGACCACCGCGCCGATCACCTGCCGCAGCAATTGTCAGGCGGTCAGCAACAACGGGTGGCCGTTGCCCGAGCGCTTGTGATCAACCCTAAGCTGATCCTGGCGGATGAGCCAACCGGTAACCTGGATTCCAGAAACGGCGAAGAAGTGATGGCCATGCTGCGCGAACTCAACCGCGAAGGCACCACAGTGATTGTGGTCACCCACTCGGAAAAAGAAGGGGCCTATGCCGATCGTTTAGTACGACTGCTCGACGGCCAGGTCATGCTGGACAAAGCCAACAGCGTTTCCCCTGCCGCTTAACACGCCGGAATTAAAAAGGACGTATCTGTTATGATTGTGAATTATTTTAAAACCACACTCAGGGCGATTAAAAAAGACCCCCGCCACTTTGCCCTTAATCTGGTCGGTTTTAGTATTGGTCTGGCGGCCGCCATTATGGTGGCGTTGTTTGCAGCCTATGAGCTGTCTTTTGACAAGCAACACCCCCATGCTGAGCGTGTTTACCGGGTGCATACCGATTACCGTGCCTGGGGTCTGCAACTGATCGCAGCCTCAGACTCGCAACAGGCCCTGAATATGCAAAACCATGCGCAGGTTGAAGACATCATGATGCTGGTGTCCACCGACAACCTGGCTTACTCAGCCGAGCCGATGGCCCTGGACGTCAGTGTGGCCGGCGAGCAGGTGCGCCTGAGCAAGGTCTATCTGGCCTCGGCCAATTTGCCGGAGTTTATCAATATGACGGTGCTGCATGGCGACCTGGACAGTGCCCTGAGCCGCCCGGGTTTGCTGGCCATCAGCCGGACACAAGCACTGCGTTTGTTTGGCAATGTGAATGCCGTAGGCAAAACCCTATCATATACCCAGGGTCAGTATGAAGTGGCCGCGGTATTTGACGACTTGCCTGACAACACCCATTTTGTATTCGAAACCTTAACTGCACTGCCCAAGGCCACCAAAATGCCCTTTATTGGTTATGTCTATATGCGCCTGGTTGAAGGCACAGATGCAGGGCTTATCGCCAAGCAGATGACAGAGGCCATGCGCGAGCAGTCGACCGGCCGCCGCAAGCTCAGAGCCATAGAATTAAGCCGCCTGTCAGAGTTGCACTTTCACAGCAGTGGCCCGTTTGAGATGAAACAAGGCGGCTCTCGTCTGGTCATGCAGGTCTGCATTGCATTAACCGTTTTGTTGCTGGTGATTGCCAGTGTGAACTTCATCAACCTGAACATTGCCGGCGCTGCAAAACGTGCCAAAGAAGTGGGTGTGCGCAAAGCACTGGGGGCCAGCAAGCCACAACTGTTCACCCAGTTTTTGACGGAATCTTTGTTTATTGTGATGGTGGCCGCGCTGGTCGCCCTGGCCCTAGTGGAAATGATGATCCCTTATGCCAATCAGCTGCTTGAACGCAGCCTGTCATTGAGCTTCTCGCCCTTATTTTTGGTCGCGGTGATGGGGATCGTGGTGCTGATTGGGGTGATCTCTGGCCTCTACCCGGCACTGTTTATCGCCTCATTCAGTGCCAAGCGGGTGCTCAGTGGCGACCTGCAACGTGGCAAAACGGCTATCTGGGTACGCAAGCTGACCCTGGGACTACAAGGGGCACTGTCGGTGGCACTGATTGTTGCCGCAGCCGTGGTCTACAAACAAATGGCGCTGATCAACGATCTGCCGGTTGGCTATGCAAAGCACGATCGTCTGATCATCAAAAACCTGCCCGCAGAAGCCTTGTATCAGGAAGCTGAACCTCGGGTGCTGAGAACCCTCAGGGCTCTGCAAGGCGTCGCCCAGGTCACTCAGTCAGATACCCTGCTGACCAACGATATGACCTCAGAACTGTTTTTGGTGTTTCCAAACGGTGAGCGCCTGGAAGGCACACAGCCGACCGTCGCCACCGGCTTCCACGCGGTTGAAACACTGGGCCTGGAGCTGATAGCAGGTCGGGATTTCTTGCCTCAGTTTGCCAGCGACTGGATCCAAACCAGCGATGACAACATCCGCTCGTTCTCTGTACTGCTCTCACAGAGTCTGGCAAAACAAGCCGGCTACGATGACCCCAGCGTGCTGCTGGGCCAGACCCTCAGCTCGCACACAGGCACAGCCCGTGCCACGGTGGTTGGCATTATCAAAGACATTAAAATTGGCTCAGCACGTCAGCAGCAACTCCCGGTCTTACTGACTGCGGGGGACATTAATGTCGCAATTGGTACTCTGGTGCTCAAGCTGCAACCAGGAGCAAACAAAGCGCTAGTGATGCGCCAGGCCGAGCAGCTCATTCGCGATGAGCTGGCGATACCTGAGGTCGAGATCAGCCTGATTGAAGACGACTATCAGCGTGCCCACATCAACGAGTTCAGAATGCAGCAACTGGTGCTGCTGTTCAGTACGCTGTCGATTGTGCTGACCTGTATGGGGATTTTGGGGCTGGCATCGTTTGCAACCATTCGCCGCCAAAAAGAAGTGGCTGTGCGCAAAGTGTTAGGGGCATCACGGCTCAGTATAGTGACCATTTTATCTAAGGAGTTCATCACCATAGTCGGCATAGGGGGGTTACTGGCCATACCGCTGAGCTACTGGTTGATGAGTACCTGGCTAAATAACTTTAATGAACGCATTGAGCAGGCAGCCTGGGTATATGCAGCCGCCACACTGGGTGTGCTGGTCATCACCTGGCTAACCGTTGCCTGTCTGGCCTTTAAAGCGGCTAGCACCCGTCCTTCGCTGATACTGCGTTATGAGTAACAGTCACAGTTAGCCACGACCAGGCGGCACACAGACCTACTGCTGTGTGCCGCTTTTTCTTATTTACCCCCAAATAAGCGCTGTAACAGCAACCCCCGCTCTGTGCGCGGTATCGCCATGGCCAGGTCGATATCAGCCTGAGTCAGCACCCTGCCATGATGCGAAGACACATATTGCGAAACGTCAATCCCCTGCTTGTTGAGCGTGTCCACCAGCGTATCCAATCTATGGTAAGTATCTAAACCTGGCCAGCGAGCAGGTGAGTGCAGCGCCTGTTCGAAACTGCTGCCAAACATGTCCTCTGTCAGTAAAACCTGTGAGTCAGGCAGGTAGACAATCAGGTTATGTGCCGCATGGCTGTTAGGCACATCCAACAGACGGATTTTACGACCAGCCAGCGTGTAGGAGGCAGGGATAGGTGCAATGTTGACACGTGGGCCCAACTCAGCCTCTACCGCCGCTTGGTCGGCCGGATGGACGAGCAAGGTGGTGTTCTCAGCCTGAGTATCCGCTAAGCCTCTCAGGTGATCGGTATGATGGTGTGTCACAATGTGATACTTCACAGGCTTATCAAGTGAGGTACTGTCTCTCAATTTGCTCAGTGCTTTCGCCCATGCGCCGGCCTGCTCGTTCATCTGCCAGGTACCTGCCGAGATCAGATAATCACCGGCATCAATAAATAAAGTATAACCCCAATCCTGACCAACAAAATACACGCCTGTCGCCAGCTCACGTATTGTCAGCCCGGCGACATCAAACGGCTTTACCTTTGGCGCGCGCTGATAAGCCGCAGGAATTTGAAACAGCGCCTCGTCGGGCTGCCCAACGTTAAGCGTACGCGCTCGGCTGTGATAAAGCGGACCCTCTGCGGTGCTAACCAGCACGTGAGACGCCCACAGAATACCCTGTGTTTTACGGTGTGCCATAAAGTCATAAAACCGCTTTTTACCTTGCTGCTCTGTCATCACCCGGCTCAGTGCCCCACTGTTCTGGTTCAGATAAAGTGTATGCGTGGTCTGCGGATCATCATCCAGTGGTGCAGTCATCACATCATGGGGGGTACCTGCGATATAAGCCTTATCCAACCACTGACTGGTTTGTTTAAGGTTTACCAGTTTACGCACGATCAGGGTATCCAGCATGGCTTCAAAGCCCAGCGTGGCATTTTCAAAGAAGATACGCTGGCTCGGCTGATACCGCTGCAAAGCATGATCAATGCTGGTGCCCTTACCTGCACTAAACAAGCGATGAGTCACTTCAGGCGTATCACTGCCATGACTGCCCACCCGGCGAGTGTTAGCCTGCTTAAACACCTTACGTTGCGTGGCAAAATCAATGTGATACTCGCTTTGCAACTCACTCATATAAGTCACCATCGGGCCCTGCAAGGCATGGCCGCTCAGCCACTGCGAATAATGGTAGAAGGATTCATCGACCGATAAGCCCGGCATAGTCAGTAAGCCTTCACCTCCGTAAGCCTCAACCGTGCGTTCAATGATCTGCGCCTCGCGCATTTGAGCATGGGAAAGCGGACAAACGCCCAGTGTGGCCAGCGCGCAACACAACACCAACATAGATGGGCACTTTAGTATCAGCAACATCCCGTGGATCAGAGCATTCAGCCACTGAGAGACGTGTTTAAAATCGTTTCCGAAAGAACAGATAAAGCGTTTTTTATTATCAAAATACATAGGATTAGCGCTCACTTATTATTTTCTGAACGCCATTGGATGCCATCACGCAGCGCAACACCACAAAGCCACCCTAATGAAAAGCTGATGAATTACTGAGGGACAAGAAATTACCGGGTTAACACGCAGAAAATAAGCCTAATATATTGAATATAATAGATAAATTTTAAAATACCCCAAACCGCTCCCCCATGCGCTATTCCGTGCTCTTTACTCTGCCAACATGCGCACCTGCTCCGTCATCCCGTGCTTGACACGGGATCTACTCATCGGCATCTCATAAGTTAGCGATGCAAAAACACATGACTTTCACATGACATACGCTGCACTTGTGTCGTATTTTAGATGCTTCCCGACTTGTAGGCCGAGGTGACAAGGTAGACTTGTCTGGCGCGACTCAGCAAAGTGATTTCACTTAGGCAACAAAACCGCATATCCCTGCCTGCAGCAAAACACTGTCACAAGTAACAGACCTTCATCCGCTGTTGCACACCTCGACAGACATCACATTGCACCGTACACTCAATGCCGGATTCAGGCAGTAGCGGATTACAATGGCACAGACAAGATTCTTTATTAACGCATATGAAATCGACCTCTCCCGCAGTGTCGTGATCCTCAATGATCAGCACACCCATGTAGAACCAAAGGTGTTACAAGTGCTGCTATTACTGGCACAGCGCCAGCGCGAACACGGCGATCAAGTTGTTACCCATCAGGAGATCATGACCCTCGTCTGGCAGGGCGTTGAAGTCGTGCCCAACGCCCTGCAACGCTGCATTGCCATTTTGCGTAAAGTACTGGGAGACGATGCCAAAAATCCCACCGTAATCGCCACCCACCCAAAGATAGGGTACCGCCTGCTGGTCCCGGTACGCTGGCCAGAAGCAGAGCCAAAAGCTGCAGAAACTGAAACCCAAAAACCTTACCTGAAGCCAGTTATAACATTAGTAAGCACACTCTTACTGAGCACCTTGGTATACCTCAACTGGCCCACCAAACCACAACCCGAATACACTCGCCTCACTCCGGTGACCCACACCGATGCTCATGAATCTCATGCGTTGTTCAGCCCGGATGGCCAGCATGTGATCTTTAACCGCTATGCGGGCAGCTGTAGCAGCCATTTGTGGGCAAGACACCTCGATAGTGGCAAAGAGTTTCAGCTCAGTAATACACCCGGCCAATTTGGCGCGCCCAGTTTCACCCCGGATGGCAGAGAGCTGGTGTTTGCAGCCAAAGCGGACTGTGATCAAAACATTGCCACCGACAAAACGCACACATGCTGGGCATTGGCCACGTTAGATTTCGCCCAGGTACTTGCTAAACCCCAAGCCATTGAGCCACGTTACCTGTGCAGCTCAGGCCAGCCCCACACACCTAAAGCGCTACCCAATCATGCTTATGCCTTCTTACAACACAGCCCTGACCAAACCCAACTGGTTCAATACAACGACTTAACTAAGACTGTCAGCCCCTTATATTCCGCCACAGATGACTACCTGTATCACTTTGACTATCACGCGCCCAGCCAGCGTTTTGCGTTGTTTAGCCGGGATAAGCAGCGCAGCCACAGATTGACGCTCCTGGATAAAAACACGCAAATACTTCACAACAGCCCGATAACCCTGCTTCCCAATATGGACCCCAATGCCCTGCTCGCCGGCCATTTTTCTGCCGATGGTCGTACCCTGTTGGTTGTCAATCAAGGTCAGTTATATAGCCTGGAACTGAACGGCGAATTGAGCCTGCTACCGACTCCGGCTACCAATCTGGTATCCGCAAATCGGCACCCGGACAATCGTACTTTGGTGGCGGTGACTGGCAGAAAAGACATTGATATCGTCAAGCTGGCGCTCAATCATGGTGATCTGGCTGTGACCACACAAGCCTACGATCTAAACATCCGCTCTCTGCCCTACCCGAGCTTGTCACGCACCCAGGCCCAGGAGCGGCGGCCCCTGTATTCACCCGACGGTCGGCATATTGCGTTCATATCCAATCGCAACGGAATGGATCAGCTCTGGGTTTGGCAGAATGACCAGGCCATTGCACTCAGCGATGCCAGCTTCCCCCACCCTGTCCACAGGTTTGTCTGGTCGCCCGATTCAACTCAGTTGCTCTGGGCGCAGGGCGGTAAACTGTACCGCTCAGGGTTGTCTGGCCAGCAACACAGCCTGAGCACAAGATTGCCCATTCATTCTGTACAAGCCTGGCATCAATCGGGGCAAGTTCTGGTGCTGATAAACGACCCCATGCCCGGTGGTTTATATCGTTATGACTTAACAAGTAACCGGCTGACTAAACTGGGGATTAACGGCGTACAACGCGCATGGCAGGTGGATGAGCAGGTGTACTACAGTGATGCTCAGGGCAAGGTAAAGCGCTTTATGCCGGGTGAAGATCCCGCCGACGCCATAACGCTCCCATCACTGAACGGGCGTGCTATGGTGATAAAAGGCGAGCATATCTACAGCGTCAACCAGACAAACCTGACGCTGAACCGGTACGACTTAGACGGAAACCTGCTCAATACGCTGCGCTCCCTGAAACCTACTGCCTGGAAGATCAGCGACGTGCACGGGGAGCGACTGCTGCTGGAGCAGTTTATCGGTATCGATCAGGAGCTGGTGTTGATTAACTAAACGCAACAGCTCCCTTCTGTGTCATTCCGTGCTTGACACGGGATCTACTAAAAAGCCCACTTAGTTTATCAGTGAGAGACACCGCCCCGAACAGCTGAACCTGAGGGTTACTGGCCAAACTTAATACGCACACCCGCATTCACAATAAAGCCATCATTGCGCGACCAGATATCCGTTGTCCACTGACCACTCACTGCCTGCTGTGGTAACAACAGCGGATGCTCATCGGTTTGCTTCACATCCAGCAGGTTCTCGAAGTTGATAAACCAACTGTAACGCCCGGTGGTGATCTCCCCCATCAGACCCAGATGCCAGTAAGGGTCGGACTCAGTGACATACGGATTGGCATTGAGGCGCTGCGGCCCGGTGTAATAGGCTTCGAACCCGGCGCGGAAGTTACCGTGCTGCTCCCACATGGCAACAAATCCGGCCGAATGTTTAGGCGTGAGCGCAATCTCTGTGCGCGTCTGACCATCAACGCTTTGGGTTGCATCCAGATATAAATAACTGGCAGTCAGTTTTACGTCGCGCCAGTAATAACGCAGCAGTACTTCTGAACCACGGATCTGACTTTCGCCCAGTGCATTGATCAGACGTATCTGATTGGGCTGAGTGCCATCTGTTGTCGGCACGACCTCAAGCTCAGTGACGTTATCCACGTTCGAGCCAAACAGGGTCAGACTGGTTTCAACCGAATCAAAGGTGTAGGTAAAGTCCAGCGAGGCCGTTTCGGCTTCCTCTGCCTGTAAATCACCTACCGGTGCTAAGCGCGATAAACCCGCGGCTTCGATGTCTTCCACAAACGGCGTTGGCGCAAAATAGCCCTGCGCATAGGAGCCGCGTACCGTCAGCTCACCCGGACGATACAACAAGGTGACCCGCGGGCTGAACTGAGTACCATATTCATTGTGGTCATCCACCCGCGCACTCACCGAGGCGGTCAGTGTATCGCTCAGCGTGTGATCCAGCTGCGCGAACAGGCCCGGCACCTCATAGCTATAATCAAAGGTTGGAAACGTCTCAGACTCAAACACATCCGACTGATAGGCCATGCCCAGTAGCCAGTCGGTGGTGTCGTTGTACCCACTGACACTGGTTTCAAACAAATAACTCTCGTGCTTGTCTTCTTCCAGTATCAGACCAAAGCCATGCTCATGGTTTTGCACCATGGCCGATGAGCGTGCATGCAGCGTGAGCGTGTCGGACATCGGCTGGCTATACACAAACCCACCGTCCAGACGTTCTGAATCCTGCGTTTGTACATACGGGTTGCCATCCGCCATGGTAAAGCCTGACTTGGTGCCCCCGTTGCGCTGTTCGGTCATGGCTCCGGCCGTAATATACAGAGATTCACCCTGCTCACCTTCCCAGAACAAACGCGGCCGAGCTGTGTAGCGCTCATACCCGGCCAAATCGAACCAGCCGTCGTTGTCTATGTCTTCGGATTTCTGGTGGTGTGCACCCAGCGTCAGCGAGCCTTTCAGGTCATCAGTCAGCGGGCTTTCGATGTAAGACGTCAAGTCCTGGCCATCACGAGTGGTCAGGTTCAGCAGCATCTCGCCCTTGAACTCGTCGCCTGGCTTGCGGGAAATAAGGTTGATCACCCCACCCAGCGCCGAGCCACCATATAAGGACGACGCCGAGCCTTTGATGATCTCAACCCGGCCTAAGTCCGTTGGTGGAATTTGTAACAGGCCAATCGACGCAGCCTGATTACCATACAGCGGCAGACCATCAGCCAGCAGCTGAGTGTAACGACCATACAAACCCTGCAATCGAATATTGGCACTGCCCAGCGCTGGCGAGGTGGTTTGCATGCGCACACCACCGGTTTCGGCGACCAGCATGGAGATGTTACCCGGACGCATCGCTGCCTTTTCTTCGATTTCTTCGCGGTTGATCAGCTCCACCCGCACCGGCTGCTCATCAGCAATCCGGCCAGAGCGCGTTGCCTGAATGACGATTTTTTCCATCTCATGACCGTGGCCGTGCTCATCATGGTGCTCACCTTCTGCGTGCGCATCATGGTCTCCGTCTTCATGCCCTTTTTCTTCAGCATGGGACTCATGTTCATGATGCTCAGGCCCTGGCGCAACCAGCGCAGCACTCACAGCAGTGGCCAGCGGACTCAGCGACATCCCCAGTGATAAACAACTTAATGACAAAACCAAACCGGCAGAACGAAACGTATCAGACATAACTATTTACTTGACCCTCAGGACAGGAATAAATGATACTGCGGATGCTAAAGGTTACAGCGACTGGAAGGTCAATATGAAAATCAGCGAACTTGCGACGAAATCCCAGATAAATGCGAAAACCATCCGCTATTATGAACAAGTTGGTTTAATCAGCGCACCACAACGCGCCAGCAACGGCTATCGCCACTACCAACCGGGCGATGTAGACACCCTGATCTTTATCCGCCGCTGCCGGGAGCTCAACATCCCGCTGGACGACATCAAACGCCTGGTCGAAGTACAGGCCGACCCCAACGCCTCCTGTGCCGTGGTCGATAAAATCATCGCCGAGCAACTCGCCCAGGTACAACGCGCCCAGCGCGAACTCGCGCTACTGGAGCAATCCCTGCAAACCCTCGCCTCATGCAGCGGTGAGCAGGTAGACCAGTGCACCATTTTGCATAAATTGAAGGCGCGGGAAGGAGCTGAAATATGACGAAAAGTGTTGTAACCTCATACAAGCCAAATAAAAATAACAAAGCGCCATAGATGCCACGACTATCGATTTACCTGCTTTTCAGTCTGTTTTGCCTGCTAAATACACAACCACTATTTGCACAGCTCAATATCAACCACACTTTAAATAGACTTATCCTGCCGTTAGAGCAATCGGTTGGCACGCATTACATGCATTTTAAGGACTTAAATCGTCCCGGCCACAGGACACAACCCGACACGCCCAGACAACTTGGTGTACGATTTTTTTACCCCACCAATCTAACCACAAGCAATCAGAGATTACCGCTGTTGAGTAATCAGTTTTCGCGCTCGCACAGGCTGATTTATGATACAGATGCAGATATAACACATATCGCTCCTCTGAGCGCAATGACATGGAACATTGCCGCAGAGAGTGAAATACATCTGTCACACGACGCTTTACCCCTGATCATTTTTTCCCACGGTTATTATCTAAATCCCGAGTTGTTTACCATCATGGCTGCACATATCGCCAGCCAGGGATACCTGGTCGCTTCCATCAATCACAGTTTTGGCTCGGATCATTATCAGCCGCCCAATTCAAAAGCGTTAAAAACGATAGAGCTGCCGTCAGATGATCTGGGCATTGATTTACCCATGTGGTCTGCCGATCAGCGTTTTGTCCTGGCAAAAATAAAGCAAATGGATCAAGACCCGCAGAGCCCCTTGTTCAATGCACTCAATGGTCAGGTAGGTATTCTGGGTCATTCTTACGGCGGTGCTGCGGCATTTTATACCGCTGCAAAAACACCCGAAGTAACCGCTATTGTAAATATGGATGGCACTGTATTTGGCTGGCAAGATATCACCGTAACACAACCTTTTATGTATGTGCAGGCAGACGAAGAATACTTCAGCGAAATCTTTATCAACGTACACAATACAGGCTATTTAGCGCTGTTTGAATCGCTCAATCACGTCAGTTTTTCTGACATTGTAGTCCTCAAAGACTGGCTGAAAAATGGCCTGAAAGAGACACCTCAATTTAACGCTATCATAGACGTAGCCAGGCTAAATGCCGCTTTTTTTGAGCACCACTTTAATCACACTGAAGAAACGTTTGTGCCAGCTCTCGAAAGCAAAACCCCATTTTCCTTCAAACTCTCTGACTGCAACCCCAAACATAACGACTCAGCGACACCATTGCGCTGCCTGATGCATCGAATTAAGCACTGGACACAACAGTTATTTTAGTCTGAAAGGGAAAACGAACAGGTGCATGTCTAGCGAATCGGGGGCGTTTTTTTAACCTTTTCACGTACCATAGCGTCAATCATACTGGCTATGGTGCCATCATTTACCATGCCAGCAAGCATACGTTCGATCTCCTCATGCCGTTCGAGCAGCTTGGACGCACGCGATACAGCCAGATAACCTTGTGTGCCTTTAAAGTAAAATGGTGCCTTCTGAATATCAGAATTCAGATTATGCGTTTTTAGAGCCTATCGCTCAAAGGCTTTGCGGGATAACCAAAATCAGCTTTTTGAAAAAGTTGTCAAAAATACGCGATTTGCCCTTCAAGAGAGTCGTTCAGTACACAAATTTGCATCAGCTTAAGGCGCGGGAAGAAACTCAAGCGAGGAAGCCCTCCAGCACCGAGACGGCGGCTTCCAATTTGAATTACAGTATAAAAGTACGACGTTTTGTGGCCACAAACACCTCTTTTCGAGTGGAAGTAATACCACCTAAACCAGTGTCCGGTTTTATTGAATTACAACAAAATCAGCCTTTTAAACAATTTAAAAGGCATACCGTTGTGCCCTCATGTGGGCTTAAAGCAGCGTTTTAACTGGCCACGTTTCCACAACCCCATCATTTGTTTTACTGATGACCACTTGCCTGGACTCATCCATCGCGATGCTTAATACTGATGCGCGATCTCGACCATCGACTTTATTCGCCATAAACTTAGCAATTAAATCTCCATCTGCAACACGCCAGATCTGCACTTTTTGATTTGGCGAGGCGGTGAGTAACCACTGATCATTGTTAATAAATGCCGACTGATTAAACTCTAAGAAGTTGCTATATGTAGACAAGGAGGAACTTAGTTCTTGTGATTTTAAATCAATAAATTGGCGAGCATTCACAGAGTCCAGTACGAACGCCATCGTCGCATCTGCGTTAAGAGAAACATGGTTGACTCTGGTTGAAAATTTATAAGACTGTAATTCTTTGCCTGTTTGTACATCCCACAACTTAACAAATTTATCGCTGGAACCTGTCATCGCCATTCGCCCGTCAGCAGACAGCGCCACGGTGTTTACATCTAAGTCGTGTAATTTGTTTTGTGCTCTATGATTGCTTTTGACATTTATCACTTCCGTTATGCCGCTTCTGTAACCTAACAGTAGCGTTTCACCATCGCGGGATATCGCTATATCTCTAATAATATTTTCACCGCTGGTCCACGCGCCTAACAGCTTGCCCGACTTCGCAGAAAACAGGCTAACAGACAGCCTGTTGGATATATAAAATACACTGGCGTTGTCAGCGATACCTGTCAGCTCAATATTTCCCTCCGCGATACAGGGGAATACTTTTTTATCTGAGATGTTACTCCACAGGCACACTTCATCTTGCCTTGCAATGACAGACAAAGCACCGTCATGAGATAAGTCCGACGATTGAACTAACCCTGAGCCATGTTGCTTTTGAGCACTTGCGGGTGATTCAAAATGAGAGTCAAACAAGCAGCCCGTCAACAGTAATGACAAAGCCGTAGCGGATATTTTTTTCATTTTTATAATCCTTTCAGTATTAGGCACTCAAGCTAATAATCTTTTTCCGTATAAACGTTCACTGCTAAAGTTTTTACCCTCAGCATACTCCAACAACTTAACTGATTGTAATGGCATAGTAAAATTGGTCACCTAATTAGAAGATTAGATGACCCGCCTGAGCAGTGTACAAACTTTATTATTACACCTAACCTAACACGCCTGTCCGCATGCCCAGCCGCAGCTCCAGGCGTACTGGAAGTTGTAGCCGCCGAGCCAGCCGGTGACGTCGGTGACTTCGCCAATAAAATACAGGCCCGGAGCTTTTTTAGCTTCGAAGGTTTTGGAGCTGAGCTCATCAGTGTCGACGCCGCCTAGGGTGACTTCCGCGGTGCGATAGCCTTCAGTGCCGTTGGGTTTGATGTGCCAGTGGTGCAGAGCATAGGCCAGCGTGTCAATTTCGCTGTGGCTGAGCTGGTTGGCATTTTTATCCGGTACGGTTTGATCGCTGATCAAGACCTCGACAAAGCGCTTAGGCAGTACAGTACTAAGTAAATTTTTCAGAGACTTACTGCCTTGCTCCTGACGCCAGTCGTGCAATTGTGCCTGCATATCCGTCTCTGGTAGCAGGTTCACAATCACGCCCTGCCCGGCACGCCAGAACGAGGAGATCTGTAAAATCGCCGGGCCCGACAGGCCTCGATGGGTAAACAGCAGGTTTTCTTTGAAGCTGGTGCCATCTTCACTTTGCGCAGTGCAAGGGAGGCTGACGCCTGCCAGCCCGTCAAAACGGGCTTTGTCGTGGTCATGCAAGGTAAACGGCACCAGAGCTGCCATGGTCGGCAGGACCTTAAGACCAAACTGCTCAGCAATTTTATAGCCGATGGGGGTAGCGCCCAGTTTGGGCATGGTCAGACCGCCAGCAGCGACCACCAGAGACTGACAGCTAAATACCTGCTCAGAGGTCGTTACAATATATCCACCCGTGTCAGTGCGTTCGACCTTAATCACCTCATTGCGCAGGAATACTTCAACTCCGGCCCAGTCGCACTCGGTTAACAAGATATCGACTATGTCCTGAGCACTGTTATCACAAAACAGCTGCCCCAGGGTTTTATGGTGGTAGGCCAGGCCGTGCCTATCCACCAGCTCGATGAAATCATGCTGGGTGTAGCGGCTCAGGCAGGATTTCACAAAATGCGGATTGGCGCATAAATAGTTCTGTGGTGTGGCACCCTCATTAGTAAAATTGCAACGACCACCGCCGCTAATGAGTATTTTTCGACCGGCTTTTTTGCCCATATCAACCACCGCCACACTGCGGCCCCGATACCCTGCTTGTGCCGCGCACATCAGGCCAGCCGCGCCCGCGCCGATGATCACCACATCAAAGTTCAACATTGTATATTGTGTCCTGAAAAAGTTATGCAGGTATTGTATCAACTTATACCCAAGAGGTGGAGTAATGCGGTTATTTAGCAAACAAAGGCACATAATTTTATCACAACTAGTAATAAAATATTAACCATTTACAATCATTTACAATACTAACTAAATCATACCTCATCCTGTAACAAAGAATAATTATGCAATAAAAACAACGAACTATTGCAATAAACGAACTATCTAGCCATCCACTTATAACAAAAACAATAGTGTAAATAACAAAACAGCACTTTAAATACTTTAACCACTTCTTTACCTTCGATAACCATCTGCTTGCACACGCAAACAGAACAACAACAACAAGTAAGAAACTAGGGAATTCTAAGAATGACAACACGTAACCTAAAAATCGGCGCAGTTGCGCTGGCAATGACTGGCATGTTTGCCGCGACTAATGCAATGGCAAACAACTTTGAAGCACTAAACAACAGCGTTAGCATGGCGCAGTTGAGCCAGAAGATGGAAAGCCAGAACACAGCCGGTACTCAGTTCATCATCAAATATAAAGATAACAGCAGCCAGCTTATGTCTGTTGCCGGTGCGGATATGTCACCAGCAATGATGAACTCGCGCGCTCAAAGTTTCGTGAAGAACTTCAAAAGTAAGAAAAAATCTTCACTACAAACCAAGTACGTTCGTAAAATGGCATTGAGCAACCACCACGTAATGCGTGTTGACAAGAAACTAAGCGCTGCTGAAGCACAAAGCCTGATGCAGGAATTGGCAGCAACTGGCAACATCGAATACATCGAAATCGACCAAATGCTACAGCCTTTCGCAACGCCTAACGATCCACGTTACTCTGATCAGTGGCACTACTTTGAAGCAAACGGTGGTATCAACGCACCAGCGGCGTGGGACAAAGCAACCGGTAGCGGCGTAGTTGTTGCTGTACTGGATACTGGTTACCGTCCGCACGCGGATCTGAGCGCTAACCTGCTACAAGGTTATGACATGATCTCAGATGTGTCTGTTGCTAACGATGGTGGCGGTCGTGATAGCGATGCACGTGACCCGGGTGATGCGGTTACACGTAACGAATGTGGTTATACGCACAGTGCACGTGATTCAAGCTGGCACGGGACACACGTAGCAGGTACTGTGGCTGCGGTATCTAACAATGGTGAAGGTATTGCCGGTGTGGCTTACGACGCGAAAGTCGTACCAGTTCGTGTACTTGGTAAATGTGGTGGTCTGACTTCAGATATCGCTGACGCTATCATCTGGGCATCAGGTGGTTCAGTATCAGGCGTGCCTGCAAACGCTAACCCAGCTGACGTTATTAACATGAGTTTAGGTGGCAGCGGTTCATGTAGCTCTACCACTCAAAATGCAATCAACACAGCACGTGCAAACGGCACCACAATTGTTATTGCAGCAGGTAACGACAACGACAACTCTGCAAACTACAACCCAGGTAACTGTTCTGGTGTTATCAATGTTGCGTCTGTAGGTCGTGACGGTGGTCGTGCTTACTACTCAAACTACGGTGCAAACATTGATGTTGCAGCACCAGGTGGCGCACAGAGCTTTGCTAATGATCCAGAAGGTGTTCTGTCTACTTACAACTCAGGCAGCAATACACCTTCAAGCGATAGCTATGCGTATTCTCAAGGTACGTCAATGGCGGCACCTCACGTAGCGGGTGTAGCAGCGCTTATCAAGCAAGCTAAACCATCTGCAACGCCGGATGAAGTAGAAAGCATCCTGAAAAGCACAACTCGCAGCTTCCCTGCAACCTGTACTAGCTGTGGTACTGGTATCATCGATGCGTCAGCAGCAGTAGATGCAGCACTTGGCAACGACAACGGTACTGGTGGCAACGAGCTGGAAGACGGCGTAGCGAAAACTGGCCTGTCTGGCGGCGCAAGCAGCGAAACATTCTACACTTTTGACGTCACCAGTGGTGTGAGCAAAGTTACCTTCACTATGAGTGGCGGTACCGGTGATGCTGACTTGTACGTACGTGCAAACGCTAAGCCGACTCAGACAACTTACGACTGTCGTCCATACGAAGGTGGTAACAACGAAGTATGTACAATTGATAACCCATCTACTGGTACTTACCACGTAATGATGCGCGGTTACTCTGCATACAGCGGTGTTAGCCTGAAAGCTGAAACAGCTGGTGGTTCTACTGGTCCGGTTTCTTTGACTGAGTCTAACCTGTCTGCAAGCACAGGTGGCTGGGTTCAGAAATCACTAGACGTCCCTGCAGGCATGAGCAGCCTGACTGTAACCATCTCTGGTGGTACAGGCGACGCTGACCTGTTCGTTAAGCAAGGTAGTGCACCGACCAGCTCTAGCTATGACTGCCGTCCTTATAAAGGTGGTAATGCAGAGACCTGTACTTTCACTAACCCACAAGCGGGTACCTGGTACTTCGGTCTTAACGCTTACAGAACTTTCTCTGGCGTTACATTGAACGCACAGGCTCAATAAGCAACATTCCCCAGGCTTTATAATGAGGGCTAAACCTTAGGGTTTAGCCCTTTTTTTATGCCTTGTGGTTGGGTGTTTGGAGTTGTTTGTTCTGGTATTGCCCTGCGAGTGACGGTGTGGCTTACTAGATTGATGTGCAAGATCAACAGCTGTGCTGCCTGTTGGTGGGTCCCGTATCAAGTACGGGATGACATTCGTATCGAGTGCAGGGTGACGTTCGTATCGAGTACCGTATGACAGCCCTATCCAGTAAGGGATGACAGTCCAGGTTATGAAGTCGGCGCTCAGACAAGCTTTCAGTGTTGCCGGTTCACAAACCCTGTAACGACTAGCTGGAAGGTGTATTCAGCGCGAATTGCGGAAGCCAGTTGAAACTTGTGAGTATCGTTTAGACATTTAGCCTACAGCTTACAGATACCAAAAATTATTAACACCAGGCTCTATTTAAGCATAATAATCATTGGGTTATTGAAATAAAAGTAGAAAAAAGCAAAGGAATTTGGAGATGCGTGAGTCATTCGAACAACGGAATGACTCTACGATGTGTGCTCAGCAGCGCCACAGGAATAAGGCAATAAAAAAATGCGCTGCGAGTGTGCTTACATTTGTTCAAACAAGCTGTCGGTGCTTAACCCCTCGTGTTGTAAAATGTCTTTTAAGCGACGCAGTGCTTCTACCTGAATTTGACGTACACGCTCACGTGTTAAACCAATCTCACGTCCTACATCTTCCAGTGTCGATGGCTCGTAACCCAGTAACCCAAAGCGACGGGCTAACACTTCTCTTTGTTTCGGGTTCAATTCACCTAACCAGTCGACAATATGGCGGTTGATGTCTTTGTTCTGCACTTCGCTTTCAGGCTCGTAACCACGCTCATCTGCAATAATGTCCAGCAATGCCTTGTCATTATCACCACCAATGGGTGTATCCACAGAAGTGATTTTCTCGTTCAAGCGTAACATCTTACTGACATCTTCAACCGGTCTGTCGAGTGACTCTGCAATTTCCTCAGCGGTCGGCTCATGGTCCAGCTTTTGCGTCAGCTCACGTGCTGTACGAAGATACACATTAAGCTCTTTGACTACGTGGATAGGTAAACGTATGGTACGGGTCTGGTTCATAATGGCCCGTTCAATGGTCTGACGGATCCACCAGGTCGCGTAGGTAGAAAAGCGGAAACCACGCTCCGGATCGAACTTCTCAACAGCCCGGATAAGGCCTAAGTTTCCTTCTTCAATCAGGTCAAGCAGTGCCAGACCCCGATTGTTGTAACGGCGCGCAATTTTAACCACCAGACGCAGGTTACTTTCGATCATGCGTTTGCGCGACGCCTCGCAGCCTCTCAAGGCCTTACGTGCGAAGTAAACTTCTTCTTCTGCACTAAGCAGTGGCGAAAAGCCAATCTCTCCCAGATACAACTGAGTTGCATCTAAATTCTTAACGCTGTCGTCCTTGGCGAAAAGGTCTTCATCATTCTCAATATCTTCCAGCAGCTCCGATTTGGGCTCCTCTACTGAGACATCTTCAAACTTCTCGTCCAACTCTGGATTTACTTTACTATTCAATTTTGCTGTTTGAGCCATAAGCATCCCCCCAAGCGAATAAGTGACAGTCTTCCATCATTACGTCGATAGGCTATTATTTAGGCAAATACCTGCTAGGATTTACGGCTTGTCCCCGGTAACGGATCTCAAACCGCAACGCAACAGATGATGCGTCTGTATCTCCCATTTCGGCAATTTTTTGCCCGGCTTTAACTTGCTGCTGCTCTCTTACTAGCAATTTGGAATTGTGGGCGTACGCGCTAAGGTAATCATCTGTGTGTTTCAGAATGATCAGATTGCCGTATCCCCGTAATGCACTCCCTGCGTATACAACAACGCCATTTGCCGCAGCCTTAACAGATGTTCCCTTTTTATTTGTAATCTGAATTCCCTTATAGCCGTTTTCTTTGACAGAAAAACGTCGGGTCACCTTACCAACTGCGGGCCAGCGCCATCGTACCTTATTATTTGACAACTGCTTGGTATGACTGGATTTTTCGCTGGCTTGCTTTTGAACATACTCTCGTTGCTTAGGTCGATCAAGCTCTTTTTTCGGTGAAATGTTATTTTTTTGTTTTTTATCGGTTAATTTTACGGTTTTTACTGGCTGCTTTTTAGGCGCTTTATACTTCTTTTTCGGATATTCTAATAAGATGAGTTGACCGGGGAAAATGGTGTAGGGAGGCTTAATTTTATTAATTTTGGCAACAGTTCTAACATCCTTATTTGCACTAAAAGCAATAGCAAATAAGGTATCACCTTTTTTAACCTTATATTGATTATTTTTTATTTGAATTTTTTGTTTATAACTGGTCTTACCTTTGGAGAGATTCACAACCGGAGCGGGGGAATGTGGCGTCGTACATGCGGCCAGAAAATAGCACAATAGCAATAAAATATTGATGCGCGCCCGATTCATGCCTTGATTACTTTCCGCTTGTTAATTCGACCATCCACTTTAGCATACTCGTATGGATTTTCTCGCCTTTTTTGTGACTTCTAGCTCAGCGCACCTGGGATCAGTGGCACAAAACGCACCTCGGCCAGTTTGTTTTCGATAAACTGCTGGCCTTTTCTTTGGTATACAGTGAGCACCTGGTATTGCTCACCCACGGGAATAACCATCACGCCACCTTCCGACAGCTGTTCTAACAACGCCTGCGGAACTTGGGCTGCCGCTGCAGTAACAATGATACCATCATAGGGGCCTTTCGACGCCCAGCCCTGCCAGCCATCCCCATGCTTCATGGCAACATTGTATAAATCCAGCATATGCAAGCGACGTTTTGCCTGCCATTGCAGTGCCTTGATCCGCTCTATGCTGTACACCTCATCGAACAGCTGGGCCAGCACCGCAGTTTGATAGCCGGACCCAGTACCAACCTCCAATACTTTTTTGCGTACCCCGGCCTGGCGCAGCAGCTCCGTCATTCTGGCAACCACTAGCGGCTGAGAAATAGTCTGGCCCTGACCGATGGGCAATGCCGTATTTTCATAGGATTTATGTTGCAATACGGCGTCGACAAACAAGTGGCGAGGCGTGATCTCCAGACAGTTCAAGACCTCTGGGTCACTGATCCCATTACGACTCAGGGTAGTAACCAGCGCCTCAGCGCTGCGTTTGTAGTTCTTGAGCAATGTGCTTACTCCTGCTCAGCGATCCAGCTTGATAATGGATCCAGACTCTCATGCGCTGTCATATCTACTTTCAGAGGAGTAATGGCGGCATACCCCTGCTTAATCGCATAAAAATCGGTGCCTTCGCCCGCATCCAGTTCCTGGCCCAGGGAGCCATACCAGTACACGTCACGGTTCCAGGGATCCAACTGTCGAGTCATGGTTTCAGCTTTGTGTCGTGCGCCCAGGCGAGTCACTTGCATGCCTTTGAGCTCAGACAGGGGAATATCTGGCACATTGATATTGATGATCTGATCTTTCGGCAGCGGATGACTTTTCAGCGCCTTAATGAGTTTCACCGTGACAGCCGCAGCGGTTTCATAATGTGCTTCACGCTTCGAACACAAAGACACAGCAATGGCAGGTAACCCCAGATGGCGACCTTCTGTCGCGGCAGCAACCGTTCCTGAGTAAAGCGTATCGTCGCCCAAATTCGCCCCATTGTTGATGCCGGCCACCACCAGATCGGGGGCTTCGTCAAGCAACTGGTTAACCCCAAGGTGAACACAGTCTGTGGGTGTCCCATTGACACTCACAAAGCCATTGTCAAGCGTGGTTGCCCGCAGTGGATTAATCAGTGTTAACGAGTTACTTGCACCGCTGCAATTGCGATCTGGCGCAATGACCACCACCTCGGCAATTTCGCATAGCGCTTTGTACAGTACTTCTATTCCCTTAGCATGTACTCCATCATCATTACTGAGCAGGATCTTCATCTTGGTTGCTTCCTTTTTTATCATAATTGCGATGGCTGACATCCTCATGATGCACCAGCTCTCGCAGTATTGCGGTGGCATAACACCCTTTCGGTAAATCAAAACTAAGCTGAATGGTCGTCGCGTCGAGTGTTTTCACCACGAGATTTTCGGGGATCACCCGTAGAGCGCGGCGCTCATTTTTAAGCCCCAAAGCGCCCAGCCCCTGCCACCAGTCGGAAAAGGGTTTAAGCCATTCTATTTCAAGTGCAGTCAGGCCTTTTTCGCCTTTACCCAGCAACGGCGCTGACAACACAATATCGGCTTCAAGTAGCCGGACAATCAGCGCATCACTGATGCCTTCTTCAAAAAACGCATTACTGCCACTGAGCATGAAAACTTCACGATGCCAGGTTTTTGCCAGGCCATGCTCAGCGACCCGTCTTGAAACCAGCTGATTAAAAATGTGTGAGCGTGCAGCAGAGATCACCAAGCCGCGTAATTTTTTATCACGGATCCGCTCTCCCTCAAACAGCCTTTGTGCCATTTCCAGGTTGTAACCATCATGGCCAAAACGCTGCTCACCAAAGTAGTTCGGTACCCCCTGGCGCACAGCATTGACCCGTGACAACAGATCCAACGGTTCACTGACATTACGTAATGTAATGGTAAAACGATTACCCTTGTGACACCCGGTGCGCAATTTTCGATTGTGGCGCACTTGTTTCACCACAAACAGGCTATCACTGTTCAGCTCACTGAAATCCAAAGATTGTTTGATTGGCACCGGGACACTGAACCACTGAGTACATACGCCGTGACGATCTTTGAGTCCGCCATAGCTAACATCTCTTGGCGCGACACCGGCAAATTCGGCCAGCTTACGGGCAATAAAGGCTGTGTTCTCCCCTTTTTTAACCACCTGAAGGCAAACATGCTCCCCTTCCCCGGTAAATTCGATATCGAGGATCTCATCCACCATAAAATCTTCAGGCTGAGACTTAAACTCAGCGCGCGCTAACGGCTCACCGTACAGGTAGTTAAGCGCAGATACACAGGTTTTCACGCTAAGCCACCTTAATCAGTAATACCACGGCATGGCTGGAGATCCCTTCTTTACGCCCTTCAAAGCCCAGTTTTTCCGTGGTGGTGGCTTTCACATTGATCTGGTCCATATCAGCGTGACAATCTGCCGCCAGGTTAGCGCGCATCGCATCAATGTGCGGACGCATTTTTGGTGCCTGTGCGACGATAGTGACATCCAGATTACCAAGCTGATAGCCCAGTTCGCTGACCTGTTCCATCACTCTGCGCAGCAAAATACGGCTGTCGATGTTTTCAAACTCAGCTGCCGTATCGGGAAAGTGTTTACCAATATCGCCCAGCGCCAGCGCGCCAAGCAAAGCATCACACACAGCATGAATGGCCACATCACCGTCGGAGTGTGCAATAAACCCTTGCGTGTAGGGGATCTTCTCACCACAAATGGTTAGCGGGCCTTCACCACCGAACTTATGAACATCAAACCCGTGACCTATGCGTATCATAATGACCTCGCTTTGCTTTGTTGTGACATCAGAAAACTGGCCAGTGCATAGTCTTCTGGTGTGGTAATTTTAATGTTGTCTGAGCGACCACTGACTAACCGAACAGGTTGCCCGGCCAGCTCAACGGCTGAGGCCTCATCGGTGATCTGTGCGTTATTTTGCTGTGCCTGTTGCAACGCATTGAGCAATTGATGATAAGGGAAAAACTGCGGTGTCAGCGCCTGCCATAATGTTGCTCGTGGCACAGTCTCTTCGCTGTGGCTGGTGCCACGTTTAATGGTGTCTTTGACCTTACTCGCCAAAATGCCACCTTCCTGATGCGTCAGGCACTGCTCAATCAAGTTGGTGATGTCGCTGACTTCCACCAGTGGTCGAGCAGCATCATGCACCAGCACCCAGTCTGGCGGCGTACTTTGCATCGCCAGCAAGGCATTGAGCACCGAATCGGATCGCTCCTGCCCCCCGGTTACCCGGCTGACTGCAAGGCCACTCAAGTCCAATTCATCAAAGTAGCCATCCGTTTCACTCACGGCCACATACAGTTTAGTCAGCTGTGGTACTTGAGCCAATTTACCAAGTGTGTGCTCAAGCACCGTTTTGTCGCCAATTTTCAGGTATTGCTTGGGGTGATTCAGTCCCATTCTGGCACCCACGCCAGCAGCAGGAACAACCGCTGCAATTGTAATTGGTTTATTCATCGTGCTTCTTTGACAGTACGCGGATAAAGGTTTCATTCGGTTTGATCATGCCCAGCTCATGGCGTGCCCGTTCTTCAACCCCTTCGAGTCCAAGCTTAAGATCTTCGATATCCGCTCTGAGTAATTTATTACGTTTGGCCAGATCGGCATTGGCAGCCTGATGTTTGTCTACCGCCGTTTTGATACGCCTAAAGTCTTCAAGACCATTGTGTCCAAACCACAAGTTATATTGGGTATAGGCACACAGGCATAGCAATGCAAGTTGGAAATATCGCATTCGGGCTACCTTAATTGCTTTACAGGATCATGCATTGCACCTGGCAATGTGCACTACTTGCGTTGTTGTTTTTTTCTCACGTTTGCCCAGTTTACACTGCTGGCCAGTAACATTTCGCGTAAGCCCAGCGTTCTGGGTGGCAGTATTTTATGATATTGCCAGCGGTGACCACAACAGGCGGCGGTCATTAACGCTTTATTGGGTTTGAGTAAATAACGGGTTGTTGGCAAATCGGCTTGCTCATTGTTGCTGAGTGCTTTGCCCGAACAGTCAAACCAACCAAACTGGTTACAATGCCATCGTCCGTCGCGCCTCTGATCCAGCGTATCTAAATACAAACAGCTTATGCCAAGGTCCACAACCAGCACCGGCACAACCAGCCCCACGGCAGCCTGCGCAGTGAAAAAAGCCGACGCTTCTTCTGCTTGCCACTCGGGACATTTGCGTTGTTTAGCCAACCAACAGCCATTGTGGCTATCAAGCTCCAGAGGCACCTCACCAAGCACAATGTGCGTCGCTGCGCGCTCTACGTAGTAAGGCAGGCTGTTTAAACGCCTTTGCAGCCGGTCAATGTCAGGCTCTGTCGACAAGCTGGGGATTTCACGCGCATAAAAGACGTTAGCCAGCTCAGCATACGCCAACCGGGTTGCCTCATCCTGCCATATCGTGCTTTGCTGCTTGGTGTGATCTTGACTGTTCAAAATGCCTCCTTTACACAGAGGTTATATCACGACCACACGGTTAAATATAGCGCACTCGCATGAAAGCAACCGACAACAGGCAACGAAGAACGATTAAGGGTTTTTAGGCCGCTTACCGAGCCTGGCTTCCCCTGATTCACTGAACATCACCGCGGTATCACGTTTTTTGCCTAGCAACAGGCTGCCATCGGCCAAAAACATAAAGTTCTGCCAGGTACGCTTAAACACATCAAACTGGGTTTCAATGATCAGTTCCCGTGACATACAAAAATACACTGTGGTGTTATCTTCCCAGTTGAGAAAATCACAAATGGTGTCGGGCAAAGTGGCTTCACCAGCTTCCCAGGGGCCTTCCCAGTCCAGGCTTTCGTGCCAGTTTTCTTCTTTGCCTGGCCAGTCATGAGGCGTAAAAAAGTCAGGGTGATCCTGCTCTCGACTCACCATAGTGGTCCACAACACCGCCGCGCGTTGCTCAGTCATCGGCTTGATCCGTGCCAGATCGGCCTCATCAATGGGCAAGTCCTGATGACGGAACACCCAGGCTTTCTTGAACGCATCGAGCGCAATATAATTCATGTCTGATACCTATTTATTAAAACCTAAGCATTATACCTAATTGGAGCTACAACCGTGAATAAAGAACTCAAACCCGGCATTTATCAACATTACAAAGGCCCAAAATATCAGGTGCTGTTCGTTGCCACCCATAGCGAAACTGAAGAGGCCATGGTGGTCTACCAGACACTGTACGGCAACTATGATCATTGGGTGCGCCCACTCAGTATGTTCTGTGAGACCGTCGAGATCGACGGTGAGCAAGTGCCACGATTTAATTACCTGGGACCGGCACAGTGAGGTGTATTTGCGCTGCCCATCTTCGCTGTGGCACACTGGGCTTCTATTACTCATCAGACCAGAGTTAACACGTTTATGTTTAAAGGTACCGAATCTTATATTGCCAGCCCGGCGCTGCAACAAGCGGTAAACGCTGCAGTGATCCTGGAAAAGCCACTGCTGATCAAAGGGGAGCCCGGCACAGGGAAAACCCTGCTGGCTGAAGAGCTGGCCAAAAGCCTGGATACTGAGCTCATTCAGTGGCACATCAAATCAACCACTAAGGCGCAGCAAGGCTTATATGAATACGATGCAGTATCGCGCCTGCGAGACAGTCAGCTGGGAGACGCACGCGTACATGATATTGGTAATTACATCATTCAGGGCAAGCTGTGGCAGGCCTTTACTCAGGCTAAACGCCCGGTGCTACTGATCGATGAAATTGATAAAGCAGACATTGAGTTCCCGAATGACCTGTTACTTGAGCTAGATCGCATGGAGTTTCATGTGTATGAAACCGGTGAGCAGATAAAAGCACAGGTTCGTCCTATTGTGATCATCACATCCAATAACGAAAAAGAACTGCCCGATGCATTTTTGCGCCGTTGTTTCTTCCACTATATTGATTTCCCAGATAAAGACGAAATGCAGGCAATCATTGATGTCCACTTCCCGGCGATTAAGCCGCGCTTAGTGAAACACGCGCTGGAAGTGTTTTTTGAACTACGCAGTGTCGCTGGATTAAAAAAGAAACCCAGTACCAGTGAACTGCTCGACTGGCTCAAGCTGCTATTGGCAGAAGACATAGATCCCCAGACACTTCAGGATCGTAGCCACAAAGGTGGATTGATGCCCATGTTTGGCGCACTACTGAAAAATGAGCAGGACGTCACTTTGCTTGAGAAGCTGGCTTTTTTAGGTAAGCGCTGATCATGTTGATCGACTTCTTATTCACGCTCAGGCGCTATGGCGTGAAAGCCAGCCTCCGTGAGCTACTGGACTGCATCAACGCATTGGATAAAGACGTGTGTTTCGCCGATATCGACGGTTTTTATCATCTCGCCAAAACCATATTTGTCAAAGATGAAACCCAGTTTGATAAATTTGACCGCGCCTTTGCCGATTATTTTGAGGGTGTCGAATCTCTGGATCTGTTCAGCCAGTTACAGCAAAACGCCCTGCCACAAGACTGGCTGCGCAAAGAGTTTGAAAAGCACCTGAGTGAAGAAGAAAAAGCCAAGCTTAAAGCGCTCGGTGGACTCGACAAGCTGCTGGATACCCTGAAGCAACGGCTCGCCGAGCAGCAAAAGCGTCATGCCGGTGGCAACAAATGGGTAGGAACTGGCGGTACTTCTCCTTTTGGGGCATATGGTTATAACCCAGAAGGTGTCCGAATTGGTCAGGATGGCAGCCGTCACCGCCGTGCCGTCAAGGTGTGGGATAAACGTCAGTATCGCAACCTGGATGCCGACAGCGACATCAGTAACCGCACTATCAAGCTGGCACTCAAACAATTGCGCAAATTTGCCCGCAGTGGCGCCAGCGATCAACTTGATCTGAATGAAACCATCCGCGCTACAGCTAAGCAAGGTGGTATGCTGGATGTGAAGATGGCACCTGAGCGACACAACGCCGTCAATGTCATCATGTTGTTCGATATCGGTGGTTCTATGGATGATCATATTCAGATCTGTGAGCAGCTGTTCAGCGCCGCGCACAGCGAGTTTAAACACCTTGAGTTTTTCTACTTCCATAACTGTGTATACGAACATGTCTGGCAGGACAATGACAGGCTGGATAATACCTTGCTCGATACCCATCAGCTGATCAATCGCTTTGGCCGGGATTATCGGCTGATCTTCGTCGGTGATGCCACTATGGGCCCCTATGAGATCACCTACCCCGGCGGCAGTGTCGAGCACTGGAATCAGGAAGCCGGTTCAGTGTGGCTGCAAAGGCTCACTCAGCATTTTGATAAAGTCGCCTGGCTTAACCCACAACCAAAGACTCATTGGCCTTACTACCATTCAATTGGCCTTATCGATGAACTGATGGCTGGCCGTATGTTTCCATTGACCTTAGATGGACTCAGTGAAGCAATTAAAGAGTTGAGCTAATGACAAAGTATAGCCGTGCTTTAGCGCGGCCTTACGCAAGATGAAACGCGCAGTTTTTTAGTGGATGCTGACCAATTCCCCATCCAACCCAGCTTCACGGGCGAATAGACAGGACAGCTCTTTACAGCTTTTTTAATTTACACATCGCAAAAAGCCCGCCTCTTTCGAGTTGGGCTTTTCTTGTTTGGAGTCTGATGATGCTTGTCAGGTCTCGGGGCAACTCATGCTTACGGTGCGGCCTGTCACCAGTTCCCGCATCAAGTGCGGGATGACGGGGATGTGGGTTATGCCGACGTGTCATTCATACTCTCCGCGTGGCCTGTTAGTAGTTCCCGCATCAAGTGCGGGATGACGGGGATGTAGGCAATATTGATGTGCCATTTATACTCGCCGTGTAGCCTGTCAGCAGTTCCCACATCAAGTGCGGGATGACGGTAGTGTGGGCTTTGGGATCGAAAAGTTATACAACTTTTTTAAATCGCACATAGCAAAAACCCGCTGCATTGCTGCAACGGGTTTGACGTACATGGAGGTACGAATGTCGATGAGATTCATGGATGAATTAAGTGCAAAGTACAAAGACAGCGAGCAACGCGAGTTCATTTACTTTGAGCTGTTCAGCGCCGCGCACAGCGAGTTTAAACACCTTGAGTTTTTCTACTTCCATAACTGTGTATACGAACATGTCTGGCAGGACAATGACAGGCTGGATAATACCTTGCTCGATACCCATCAGCTGATCAATCGCTTTGGCCGGGATTATCGGCTGATCTTCGTCGGTGATGCCACTATGGGCCCCTATGAGATCACCTACCCCGGCGGCAGTGTCGAGCACTGGAATCAGGAAGCCGGTTCAGTGTGGCTGCAAAGGCTCACTCAGCATTTTGATAAAGTCGCCTGGCTTAACCCACAACCAAAGACTCATTGGCCTTACTACCATTCAATTGGCCTTATCGATGAACTGATGGCTGGCCGTATGTTTCCATTGACCTTAGATGGACTCAGTGAAGCAATTAAAGAGTTGAGCTAATGACAAAGTATAGCCGTGCTTTAGCGCGGCCTTACGCAAGATGAAACGCGCAGTTTTTTAGTGGATGCTGACCAATTCCCCATCCAACCCAGCTTCACGGGCGAATAGACAGGACAGCTCTTTACAGCTTTTTTAATTTACACATCGCAAAAAGCCCGCCTCTTTCGAGTTGGGCTTTTCTTGTTTGGAGTCTGATGATGCTTGTCAGGTCTCGGGGCAACTCATGCTTACGGTGCGGCCTGTCACCAGTTCCCGCATCAAGTGCGGGATGACGGGGATGTAGGCAATATTGATGTGCCATTTATACTCGCCGTGTAGCCTGTCAGCAGTTCCCACATCAAGTGCGGGATGACGGTAGTGTGGGCTTTGGGATCGAAAAGTTATACAACTTTTTTAAATCGCACATAGCAAAAACCCGCTGCATTGCTGCAACGGGTTTGATGTACATGGAGGTACGAATGTCGATGAGATTCATGGATGAATTAAGTGCAAAGTACAAAGACAGCGAGCAACGCGAGTTCATTTACTTTGCGCAAGGTGAAACGAGCCTTTTTAGAGAACGTAGGCCTATTCCACCATCCAACCCAGCTTCATCGATGAATAGACAACACCGCTCTGTCTACAGCTTTTGAATCGCACATAGCAAAAAACCCGCTGCATTGCTGCAACGGGTTTCTCTAATTAGGAGCTTGGCAATGTCCTACTTTCACATGGGAAACCCCACACTATCATCGGCGCTATTTC